>ONFH01000250.1 GCA_900317015.1 uncultured Erysipelotrichaceae bacterium
AAAGCATCATATTGCCGTTTCTTCAGGGGCGAGCACGCCAACGACGCTGACTAATCAGATCATTGATTTTATTAGGCAGTTTGATGTCAATGATGAAAAGACGTGGAATTTACCGGAAATCAACTATGCGGCTATTCTTAAATAGGCTTATATCTTCAATAGATTTTTAATTTTTAAGAAATAGACGTCGCAGTCTTGTCTTTTATTTAAATGACAAGATAAAGCTGATATAATGAAAAAAGATTGAGGGTGATGAAATGGTAGCTGCTGTGACATTGAGCGGAATCAACGTCTTAAAGATCGTGCGTACATTGATCGATCTCGCGTTAGTATGGCTTCTGATCTATACACTGATTTCTGCTTTTAGAAATAACATTCGTACATTACAGCTTTTTAAAGGTATTATTGTCATTGTGTTAGTCAAGGTGATCACGGGATTCTTTGGCTTAACGACACTCGATGGCATCGTCAATGCCGTTTTAACATATGGAGTCCTGGGGATCATTATCATTTTCCAGCCAGAGATCCGTCAGATTCTTGAGAAGATGGGCCAGACGAATAATGAGTATGTCCATAATGTCAATTTAGGGGAACGAGAAAGGATCTTAGGGGAATTGGTCAACTGTATTACCGATCTTTCTAAGACCCAGACGGGAGCACTGATCACGTTTGAACGTCATCAGTCCTTACAGGATTTTATTAATACCGGCATCAAGTTTGATGCAGAAATTAAAAATGAATTATTAAAAACGATCTTCTATGAAGGGACACCATTACATGATGGAGCCACGATCATTAAGAATGACCGTATCGTGGCAAGCGCCTGCTTTTATCCACCAACGAATAAAGAAGTGCCTGCCAAGTATGGGGCACGACATCGTGCTGCCATCGGGATCAGTGAGATCACTGATTCCTTAACGGTCGTCGTTTCCGAAGAGACGGGAACGATCTCTTTTGTCACGAATGGAGATCTGCGTCCTGTCAATCCTAAAGAGCTAAGAGGCCAGTTAGTCAAAGAGCTTGACTGGTATCATAGCAGTGATGAGGGGGATCAAAATGAGTGATAAAGACCCAAGAAAAAAAGACTCGACGACTGACTTCTTCTTAAACTTCGTCAAAAGTGAAAAAGAAGAACAGGCGAAGATCGAAAAGCGAAAAGAAAATTCTGAAGAGCGTAAAGTCAAGCGACTCAATGATGTTCTGACCGGTTTTAACTATATTAATAAAGCTTTAGATAAGCTGTTAAACAACCGTGTTTCGATCATGATCATCTCACTCGTCTTGACGATCGTCTTATTTATTACATTCTCCGGTGGCGATGTGTTAACGAGCGCGACGAGTGGGGTGACGATCAAGAACGTGGCAGTTGGTGTGGAAGGCCTTAAAGAAGGCTATGAAGTCTCTGGCATTCCAACGAGTGTCACCGTTGGTCTGATCGGTCCTTCTCTTGATATTTATACGACCCAGCTGACAAAGAACTATCAGGTGTATGTGGATCTTTCTGAATATAATACGGGCTCTCATAATGTGACGCTGAAGTATCGTAACTTCTCAAGTGACTTAACGGTCATGATTTTGCCCGATACTTGTAATGTTAGGATCTCACCAAAGATCACAAAGAACTTCCCACTTTCTTACAAGTTTAAGAATGAGCGTTCTTTAGCAAATAAGTATTCGGTATCTGTTAACTCTTTATCAAAACAGACAGTGGCGGTCACGGCCTCTCGTTCAACGATCAATTCAATCGATAAAGTGTGTGCGGTCATCGATGTTGCCAATAAGACCAAAGCCTTCACGCAGACATGTGCGGTCAAAGCTTATGATTCTGATGGTGATGAAGTGAACTGTTCGATTTCACCAGCTAAGGTGATTGCGGAATGTTCTGTCAATACGTATTCTAAAGTCGTTGCGGTCAAACCAAATTTCAAAGGCAGTGTCAAGAGTGGTTATCAGATCTCTAACTATAAGCTGTCACCATCGACCGTGACGATCTATGGCAAACGCAGTGATATTGCGGATATCTCGGCACTTTCTTGTGATGTCAATGTCTCTGGTCTATCCGGTTCAACGACGTTGACGGGTCTGACTTTAAAAGGCAGTGACAAGATCACCAAGATGAGTGCGACAACGATTCGTATTGATATGACGATTGGAAAGAAAAGTTCATAATATGTGAAAAATCACATATTTTTATGATATTGGTTTGTTAATTTGATGAGAAAATAAGAATTGAATGGGGTGGTTTCGATGAAATATCGTATTAACATTATAGATGATGAAAAGAACTTAAACGATTTGGTGCGTGCTTACTTAGAAAAAGAAGGCTATGAAGTCCAATCTTTCTATACGTATGATGAAGCACATGCCCATGTCGATGATGATGTACACTTATGGTTAGTCGATATCATGTTAGATAAGAATAGCGGATTCGATTTATTAAATGAGATCAAGGCAGCTAAGCCTGATATGCCAGTTGTCTTCATGTCCGCACGTGATCAGGATTTCGACCGTATCATCGGTCTAGAAAAAGGGTCTGATGAATATATCACGAAACCTTTCAATATGAAGGAAGTCCTCTTACGTATTGCCAACATCTTAAAACGTGTCTACAAGAATCAGAACAGTAAGGTGGAAGTCGATGGTTATATCATTGATGAATCAAAACGTAAGGTCTTATTAGATAATCATGAGATCGAATTGACGACGAAAGAGTATGAATTGTTATTATACTTCGTGAAGAATAAGAGCATTGCGATCTCTCGTGAACAGGTTTTAACAAAAGTCTGGGATGAGAACTACTTTGGCAGTGATCGTGTCGTCGACGATACCTTAAGAAGATTAAGAAAGAAGTTACCTAATATCAATATCAAAACGATCTATGGATTTGGGTATCGATTAGATTAACAATGGTAGAAGATACAAAAGAAAAGAAAAAAACAGGATGGAGACGTTATCTCTCCCTCAAACATTATTCATTGATCCGCCAGCTCATTATTGTTTTTAGTAGTCTTGCCATCATCTTTATTGTCGTGATCATGCCATTACTTGATTATAATGTCAAAAGTATTATTGCGGACCAGATGTATGAAGATCTAGAATTCAGTCAGAATAACTTACCATATGATCTCTCTTCTTATGGATCGTTTCCTGATGAAACTAAGAAGACGAAGAGGATCATTCATATCTTTTATCGTTCAAAGGACAATGATATTATGCGATATGTCGGGTACCGTGAACGGGATATGCCACAGTTACTTTATACATATGTCTATGGCAGTGATCTCAAAGTGATCACCAATGATAAAAGCCATAAGACCATCGAAAACAATGGTATTTATGATGGGAAGACGTATTACTATCGTATAACCTATTATAAACAAAGTTCATTAGGTAGTGATTATCTGATCTCACTGATCTCGGAAGACTATTCCGCCGATCTGCTTTCAGCTATCTCAAATCGTGTGATCTATTTACAGTATGTCTTTTTGATCGTAATCGCCATCGTCCTGATCATCTGGGGCTTCTCTTTGATCCGTCCATTGAATCGCATCAAGAAGTATGTCGATGGCATCAAGAATCGTGAAGACCAGGAAGATCTGAAGATGGAACGTGATGATGAGATCGGGATCGTTGGCGATGCCATCGTGTCCATGAATCACGAGATCACCAAGCAGGAAAAAGCAAAAGAAGAAATGATCCATAATATTTCCCATGATTTAAAGACACCGATCGCTTTGATCAAAAACTATACCGAAGCGATGAAGGATGATATCTATCCTTATGGTGATAAGGATAGTACTTTAAATGTCATTCTAGAAAATGCAGATCGTCTTGAACACAAGGTCAAGAGCTTACTTTATTTGAATCGTCTTGACTATGTGGAATCAGAAGAAATCAGCTATGATGACTTTGATATGAAAGAGTTGATTCAGCATACGATCATGCAGATGCGTTCTTTAAATAATTTTAACATTGAAATGAATCTTGAAGATGGTGTCAGATTCGTAGGAAATCCTGATCACTGGCGTGTCGTTGTCGAGAATATCGTCGATAATGCGTCACGTTATGCCAAATCCGTGATCTGTATTACCTTGAAAAAAGATTTAATGATCATCTATAACGATGGGGAACCAATTGAAGAAGATAAGATTGAAGATCTCTTTGATCCTTATGTCAAAGGTGTGAAAGGTCAGTTTGGCCTTGGCTTATCGATCGTCGCGAAGACATGCTCAATGTATGGGTATAAAGTTGAAGCGAGAAATGAAGCGATTGGAGTTTCATTTATCTTTACCAAAGAATAAGAAAAGGAGGTGCGATTTGCACCTCCTTTAAGCAATCAAATCAATAATTAAGTTATAGAAATAAGCCCCTGCCCAGATAAAACCAAGATAGCTTTCATCGGCAATAAAGTCGACGATGCTTGATGGCAGAAACGTCACGTTGACAGCCGTTAAATTAAAGAAGACCATAAAAATGAGAATCCCAATACAGGCGCTTAAGATCATGTGAAGATTCATGTAATCATCATGTTTGAGATGGATGCACCCGGCAATGGCGAGTCCCTGCAAAGTAAAGCTGAGACAGTTGATCAGGAGATAAATAATACGAGTAGAACTTTCTGATGTTTCAAGATTATGCGAAACGATCACATAAAAGATCCATTCCACAAAGATCATGACGAAAGGTCCTACAGTATACAAAAACGCTCTTAGTTTTGTATTCATGACTTTCACCTCATGAGCATTATTGTAGGGAATTTTTTAAAAAATGCAATCGAATGTGCGCTTTGACAAGATTTCACATAATTGATAAATAAACACAAAAATGATTTAATAAGAGTGGTGATAATATGAAAAAAATAACATTCCTGCTTTGTCTGATGCTTGTTGGCTGTTCGACAGAAAAGAAAGTCGACCTTCCCAAAAAAGTGACGATTGAATTCTATTCGGTCACCACGTGTGCACAGTGTAAAGTCTTTAAAAAGAATGCCATTCCTTATTTTAAAAAACGCTATGGTTCCAAGGTCACGATCAAGATGTATGATATGGATGCTAAAAAGACCGCTAAGATCTATGATCATGTCATCAAAAAGTTAAAAGACTTTGATGAGAAATATTATGGTATGTCGCCATTTGTCAATGTCAAAGGCTATATGGCTTATTTAGGCTATCGTACTGGTGATGAAGAAGAGATGGCAAAGGATATTGAAGCGGCCGTGAATCATAAGAAACTTTCAAGTGCGTTAAGCGGACATCGTTTCAGCTATAACTCATGAAAAAGTATCTGATCCTGCTCATCTTTTCAATCGCTCTGTCGGGCTGTCATGAGAAGCTCACGCATATTGATCTTTATGTGCTTGGTACCTGTGGGGCATGTCTAGCCGCTAAGTCATTTCTGAATGAGTATACATCAACGCATCAAAACGCTTATTTAACAGTCTATGATCTAGATGAATCGTCATCACTAAAAAAATACCAGACGGTGATGAAAAAGATCCACTATAAAAAACAGGTGACACCGGTGATCGTCATGCGTGGTCACTTTGTTAAGATCGGCTATAATTTCAATGATCAGAAAGATCTTGAAAAGGCCTTTTCTGGACAGACGATCACAAAGAAAACTTACTATTCGTTAACGTAAAAAAAGCACCGTTTCGGCGATGCTTTTCATTATGCTTGTTCAAATTGATCTTTACCTACACCACAAATTGGACATGCCCAATCTTCTGGCAGATTTTCAAAGGATGTACCAGCTGCAATACCATGATCAGGATCGCCCTGAGCAGGATCATAGACATAACCACAGACTGTGCAGACATATTTAGGTGCACTGCTCTTGACTTCTTTTTTGACCTGTGGTGCTTCACCAGCCAATAGCTCAGAGACTAATTCAGGAATCTTGGCAAAATCCATTTCATCAGGATTCCAAAGAGAACGCACGTCTCCATCGACAACTTCAAAGCCAGCTTCACTTAATTTGGCTTTTAGGATCTTAACGGATTCACCGCTCCAGCCGTAACAGCCAAAGGCAGCGGCTTTTTTGTTCTTGAACTTTAACTGTTTCAAGAATTCTAAGAATCCAGCGACTGATGATAAGATACTGCTAGAAACAGTTGGGGAACCAACCGCAATGGCTCTTGACTTGAAAATTTCTGTCATGACTTCATTCTTATCACTTTTGGCAATATTGAAGACTTTGACGACTGTATCAGGACTCTGCATGTGGATCTCATCGGCAATCTTATGAGCAATCTTTGTCGTGCCTTCCCACATCGTATCATAGACGATCGTGATCTGATCTTCTTGATAAGCTTTGGCCCAAGTCGCATATTTATTGACGATCTGTAATGGATCTTCACGCCAGATGGCTCCATGGGCAGGGGCAATCATTTCAATTGGTAAATTGAGCTTTCCTAATTCCTCAAGCTTCTTTGTTAAAATTGGGGCAAAAGGATTTAAGATATTGGCAAAATATTTCATGGCTTCCTTGTTAAGGACACACTGATCCGCTTTGTCATTGAATAATTCTTCAACGGCATAGTGCTGACCAAAGGCATCCATGGAGAATAAGATATTATCTCCCGTTAAGAATGTGGCCATGGAATCAGGCCAATGCAACATACGCATTTCCACAAAGATCAGTTCCTTGCCATTGCCGATGTCAATGGAATCACCGGTCTTGACAACATGGAAGTTCCAGTTATGTTTACCATACTGACCTTCAATACTCTTGACGGCATTAGCCGTACAGTAGATCGGCGTATTAGGAATTTCATCAAGGAGGGCCGTCAATGAACCAGAATGGTCACATTCACCATGGTTCATGACGATGAAGTCGATCTTATTGAGGTCGATCTCACTCTTTAGATTTTCAATGAAGTCGAAACGATGTGGTGTCCACACCGTATCGACTAAAACTGTTTTTTCTTCTTCAATCAGGTAAGCATTCTGACTAGAACCGTTCAGGATCGAATAATCATCACCATGAAAACGATCCAGTTCCCAGTCTAGATAACCGACCCAGCTGACATTTCCTTTGACATGCTTACGCATTGAATTCCCTCATTTCTAGGCAGCTAAGCCTAAGATCTTTAAATCTTCATCAACATCAGTGATGCCAGCGATCCCGAAGTTTTCAACTAAAACTTTAGCAACGTTTGGCGATAAGAAAGCAGGAAGAGTTGGTCCTAAATGGATATTCTTCACACCTAAGTAAAGTAATGCTAATAAGACAATGACAGCTTTCTGTTCATACCATGCGATATTGAAAGCGATTGGTAAATCATTGATATCATCTAAGCCAAAGATTTCTTTTAACTTTAAGGCAATTAAAGCTAATGAGTAAGAGTCATTACACTGACCAGCATCAAGAACTCTAGGGATACCGTTGATATCGCCTAAGTTTAACTTATTATATTTATACTTAGCGCATCCAGCTGTTAAGATGACAACATCCTTAGGTAAAGCTTTGGCAAATTCCGTATAGTAGTTACGGCTCTTCTGACGACCATCACAGCCAGCCATAACAACGAATTTACGGATGGCACCAGATTTTACTGCTTCAACGACTTGATCAGCTAAAGCGAAGACCTGTTCGTGAGCGAAACCACCAACGATTGTCCCTGTTTCAATTTCCGTAGGAGCAGCGCATGTCTTAGCCTGTTCAATGATTGGTGTGAAATCTTTTGCTTCGCCATAAGCGGCATCGATATGTTTGCATCCTGGGAAGCCAGCAGCACCAGTTGTCCAGAGACGATCTTTATAGCTTGCCTTTGGTGGAACAACACAGTTTGTCGTCATTAAGATCGGACCATTGAATTTTTCAAATTCTTCGCCCTGTTTCCACCATGCATTTCCATAGTTCCCAGCAAAATGTGGGTACTTCTTGAATGCAGGGTAGTAATGTGCTGGTAACATTTCTGAATGTGTATAAACATCAACACCAGTACCTTCTGTCTGTTTTAAAAGCATTTCTAAGTCTTTTAAATCATGACCAGAAATTAAGATTCCTGGGTTCTTACGTACACCGATGTCAACTTTTGTGATCTCAGGCTGACCATATGTTTCGGTATTGGCCTTGTCTAATAATGCCATACCATCAACACCGTACTTACCAGTTTCTAATGTTAAAGCCACTAAATCATCAACTGTTAAAGAATCATCAAGTGTCTTTGTTAAAGCTGACTGAATGAATGCATCGACATCTTCACTGTCTTCAAGTAAAGCATTGGCATGCTTAGAATAAGCGGCTAAACCTTTTAAGCCATAAGTGATCAATTCACGTAATGAACGGATATCTTCATCAGCAGTTGCTAAAACACCAACAACTTTTGCTTTCTTTTCAAAATCACTTTCATCACCGTTATATAAAGCAGCTGCAAATAAGTCCTCTTTATTGCTTAATTTATTTAAAAGAGCTTCCTTTGTAGCTAATGTCTTTTTGATGGCATCAACGATGACATCTTTATCGAAGTTAGCATTTGTGATCGTCATGAATAAGTTCTTTGTGACTAAATGATTGACATCCTTGTCGACAGAAAGACCTTCTTCACGCATCTTTGTCGTGACATTTGATAAACCTTTCGTAACATAGATCAAAAGATCCTGCATAGCAGCAACTTCTGGTTTCTTACCACACACACCTGAAATCGTACAACCTTTACATCCAGCAGTTTCCTGACACTGGAAACAAAACATCTTATTTTCCATTTTTTACCTCCACTCGCCTTTTGGCGTTCTTACGCAAGCCTCTTACACACATGGCCTTGGGCTTTCCGTTTACAGGTCCTATTATAGGAGTCTCCTTTTCAAGATTACGTTGTTTAAACAACGTAAAAGAAAAAGTCTGAAAAAATTCATATCTTTATAAAAGGAGACCACGATTTGTTTTGTAGCCATTTTGAAGCGCAAGAAAGCCTTTAAAACCTAATTGGGACTGTGGTATACTTTTAGGTGGAAATTTGATAATCAAATTTGACAAAAAAAGGAAAAAAACAACTTCATATCAAAGAAAATTTAAAGGAGGAATGTTGTATGTCAACACCACATAATGAGGCAAAAAAAGGTGATTTTGCGAAAACAGTCTTAATGCCAGGAGATCCATTACGTGCAAAATATTTAGCAGAAACGTATTTAGAGAACGTTCGTCAGGTCAATGGTGTCCGTGGCATGTTAGGTTATACAGGCACTTATAAAGGAAAAGAAGTCTCCATCATGGGTTCAGGTATGGGGATGCCTTCCATTGGCATCTATTCTTATGAACTCTATACTGAATATGATGTCGAAAACATCATTCGTATCGGTTCTGCCGGTGCCATCAATAAGAATGTTCACATTCGTGACGTCGTCATCGCACAGGGAGCCTGCACAGACAGTGCCTGGGCTCATCAGTATGAATTACCAGGGACATTCAGTGCCCTTTCTACTTACAGCTTACTAGAAGCTGCCGTTACGGAAGCTAAAAAGAAAGGCATTACTTATCATGTTGGAAACATCGTGTCTTCTGATCTTTTCTATCATGCTGATGTTGAAGCGTCTCAGCGCTGGACGAATATGGGGTGCTTAGCTGTGGAAATGGAATCTTATGCACTCTTTGCGACAGCTGCTTACTTAGAACGTAAGGCTTTAACGATTCTGACAGTCTCTGATTCTTTAGTGAATGACGAACCAGAGACGACACCAGAAGAACGTGAAAAGACATTTACTGATATGATGGAAATTGCATTGGAGATCGCCTAATGAAAAAAGTAAAATGTGCATTTTTTGATTTTGATAACACGATTGCTAAAGGGGATACGATCTATAAACTGCTCCCTTATACATTAAAGAGACATCCATTGTCGATCTTTCGTTTTGTCAAAACAGCGTTTTTAGGCATTGGCTATGTGTTCCATATCGTTTCAATTGAAACATTAAAGTCATCGATCCTTTTCCCTTTGGATCTCTTTTCACCAGGGGAACTAGAGAAGTTCTATCGTGACATCGTTGAACCTAGCTATTATCCGCATATGGTTCAGGAATTAAAGAAGCGTCAGGATGAAGGCTGTATCGTTTTCTTAGTGACTGCTTCTAGTGAAGCGTATATGCGTTATAACAAATTACCGATCGATGTCTTGATGGGTACAGTGACAAAGCAGGTCAATGGCCGCTATACATCAAAGATCATTGGCAAGAACTGCAAGAAGGAAAATAAGTGTGACCGTATCAATGATTATTTAAAAGCCCATGATTATGAGCTTGATTATGATCATTCTTATGCTTACTCTGATTCCACTTCAGATATACCTATGTTAAAGATGGTCAAGAACCGTTATCGTGTATCTTTAGAAGATGGGTCATTATCCGAATTTACATTCTAGAAAGGGGCTTAACGTCCCTTTTTTTATTGAAAGTGAAAGGTCCATGCATTATACTAAGAACGTTGAGAGGTGCTTATAAATGAACACGCTTTATCGTGATACGTATGCGAAAGTAAACTTATCTAATTTAAATAAAAACATTGAAACGATCTATAAAAAAGAACAAAAACCTTTGATTGCGATCATTAAAGCGAACGCTTATGGCATGGGCTATAAACAGGTTGCGAATGCGATCAAAGATAATCCACATATTCAGTTGTTTGCCGTAGCGACTTTAAAGGAAGCCGTTGATCTACGTGAATTAGGCGTTAAGCAGGATATCTTGATCTTAGGTGCCATTCCACTAGAAGATCTAGAAATCGCGATCAAGGAAAATATCAGCTTACCTTTATTTTCATTTGATTTCTTAAAGGAGATCTTAGAGAACCATCACTTTGATCAGCCAGTCAAGGTGCATATTGCGATCGACTCTGGCATGAACCGTATTGGTTTCAAGAGCAGAGAAGAATATGAACAGGCGATGCGTATGATCGATCCTGATAAGATCGCAGTTGAAGGAATCTTCACACACTTTGCGACGGCTGATGAACCTGATGTGGAAGCACAGAATAAAAACTATGAGAAACAGTTAGCTTTATTTAAGTCTGTCGTTGGAAACAATAAGTTCAAGTATATCCATTGTGATAACTCAGCAGCCATGATGTTCCATCACTCTAACTTCGGGAACTTAGGACGTATCGGTATTGCCTTATATGGTATTGACCCACGTGGTGTCGATAATGATGAATTAAAACCAGTCATGTCATTAATGACGAAAGTGGCCATGATTAAACGTGATGCTAAAGGTGAATTCGTCGGCTATGGTGCCACTTATACGACCCAGGAAGATGGTGAATATATTGCTACTTTACCAATTGGTTATGCCGATGGTTTCATTCGTGCGAACCAGGGCCGTCATGTTTATATTAATGGACGCTTATATCCAATCGTTGGTCGTGTCTGCATGGACCAGTGCATGGTCAGAGTCGATGAAAACGTTCATGTTCATGATGATGTAGAAATTTTTGGGGAACATATCTCAATTAATGATATGGCCAAGGATCTTCATACGATTCCTTATGAAGTCTTATGTTTGATTTCCCCTAGAGTGGAGAGAATCTATGAAGAAGACTAGAAGACAGGTAATGAAAAAAGTAAGGATCCTGGAGATCATTGCCCCAGCTATCTTGGTTGTCTTAGCTTTGATCATCAGTTTCTTTAATTTAGGTACACCATATATTGTCGCGGATATCGTGATCTATATTGGGATCTCGACTTATAGCTATACACTGATCAAGAAATGCCGCTGTGAACACTGTGGCTGTCGTGATGTGTTTGAAAAGAAAATGGGCTTTGTCACAACAGGTGTTTATGACCGCTGTCCTAAATG
>ONFH01000237.1 GCA_900317015.1 uncultured Erysipelotrichaceae bacterium
TTGAAATACAATGATCATCGTAAAAAGCATGCTTATATGACAGCCTCTCGTTTAGCAAGTGAAAAGCATGTCGATTATCTTGTCGAAGCCGTTGCTTTAGCACATGACCAGATTCCTGATATCACCTTTGATATCTATGGACGTGGCGGTGAAGCGAAGACGATTGAAAAAGCCATTAGAGATCATCAAGCCTCAAGCTATATTACGATGAAAGGTCATCAGAAACTTGATGATGTCTATAAAAACTATGAAGGCTATCTTAGTGCTTCTGGTTCAGAGGGCTTTGGTCTAAGTTTACTTGAAGCTATTGGCAGTGGTCTACCAATCATCGGCTTCAATGTCACTTATGGGAATACGACCTTTGTTAAAGATGGTCAAAATGGTTATTTGATTGACAAGGGTGAAGATGAAGATAAGAGCGTTTTGGTCAAGAAGTTAAGTGAGAAGATCATTCAGATGGCTCGTAAAGAATCAATGGAAGATTTCTATCAAGTCTCTTATGAAATTGCCAAAGACTATCTTGATGAAAAGGTAGAAAAGCTGTGGGCAGAATTACTGGAGGACGTACAATGATATTCTTATTTGAAAATTATGATGTGCCAACAAAAGACCTTTATCATTCATTCAGGAAGGCACAGATCAATGTCACACCAATTGCCCTCAATGATGATGGCTTTCTTGATGAAGACATCCTTTCACCTTATAACTATTATACGAGAGATACGACCAAACGTCGTCTGCCACTTTATTTTAATCGTGTTGAACTGCCAGAGTTTTTTGAGATTCGTGCGACCGCATCGATGGGTGAGATCTATGATGGTGCAAATTTAAGAGGACGTATCTTTTATGCGGACCCTAAGAATAAACGATACATTAGAATTATTGATCATCTCACCCCACAAGGAAAAGCCATTGCTAGTGATCATTATGATGTCTATGGTCGTCGCTTTGCCCAGACGACATTCAATAAAGATGGAAAGAAAGTGACAAAGACCTACTATGACATCCATGATCGAGAAGTGATCGTCGAGAACTTTGTGACGGGAGATATCATCCTCAATGAGCAAGGACGGATGTATATCTATAAAAACAAAGTAGAGTTTGCCAATGCTTTTCTAAAAAAGCTTGGCTTAGAAAATGAAGTGATCTTCTATAATTCTTTATCTATTCCGTTCTTTGTTTCAGAAGAACGCGTAGCGACACAGAGAAAAGATGTTCTCTTCTGGCAGGAAGAGATCGGAGATCGTATTCCAGGAAATATGCAAGGTATCATTGATGGCGAATCCAATACATGCAAGATCATCGTACAGAGTCGTTCTGCTTACCAAAAGATGCAGTCTTTAGGTGTACCAGAAGATCTGATGGCACCACTTGGTTTCATTTATGAAATGAGTGAACATCAAGGTGATCCACGTAAAGCTTTGATCATGACAAACTCAGATCAGATTGAAAGTCTAGAAAAGATCGTTATGAATTGTCCAGAGACGGAGTTCTATATTGGAGCTATTACCGAGATGTCTAGTAAGCTGTTAAACTTTGGCAACTATGAAAATGTGCATCTTTATCCCAACATCAAAGAGCATACGGTCAAAAAGCTCTTTGATGAGTGTGGTCTGTATTTAGATATCAATTATGCCAATGAAATCTTAGATGCCTTAAGAAATGCTTTTTTACATAATCAGGTGATCTTAGGCTTCAAAGAAACATTACATGGTCAAACTTATAGCATGAATTCTCATGTTTATGACAAAGAACATGTAGAAGATCTCATCACATCGATCAATGAGATGGATAAAAAGAGATATCAAATTGAACTTGCAAATCAGAAAAAACAAGCAAACCTTGCGACGATCAAAGATTATCGACGTGTTCTAGATTCGCTTAGAAAGGAATCCTTATGAAAAAGAAATTCATCAGTGTTTTTGCTTCATCGATAATGATCTTATCGATGAATGCCGCTTATGCGAAAAAAGGTCTTAACAAGACATCATTAAAACTTTATACCGGTAAGAAAGCGACGCTTAAAGTCAAGGGTGCTAAAAAAGTTAAATGGTCGACAAACAATAAAAATGTCAGTGTTAAAAA
>ONFH01000275.1 GCA_900317015.1 uncultured Erysipelotrichaceae bacterium
ATAATGCTTCAGAAGCATAATTGAGCTGGTATTGTCCATCAATAACTTCTCCTAAAGAAACACCACCAGGAATCGTGGCGACGATCTCCTCTGTATGAATATTATGATCTCGAAGGTGTTCATCAATATCCTTCTGTTCTCGAATACTGATATTGACGCCATCGGTGGCCTTTAACATCATCGCATCTACATCTTGATAATCTTCAACTAAATAGGCCTCAATGTCAGGATTGAGTGTTTCTGGATAATTCGCTAAAGTATGAACGGCCGCAAGGATATCAGACAATTCCTTCGTAAAGGCATTGACCTCTTCCCTCTTCTCATATTTATAAAGAATGAGGAAATGCTCGCCATAGAAACGACTGGCTACAGCTCGATTCGCACAGATCTTGCCAATCATATCTTCCATTTCGCCTAGCATCTTACGAGCGACTTTATGACCATAAGTCGCGACAGCACGATTGTAGGCATGCAAATGAATAGAAATGGCCGCAAACTTCTCCTGACGATATTCCCAGCTTTCCATATAATCACTAACAGTATTCGTTATCCCCTGTAAATTCATCAAATGAGAGTCCGGTGCTGACGGATTCGCCACGTTCACATAATCAGGTAGATCATCGAGATCGACAAAGGAGCCGACGAGACCAATGATCTCGCCGTCATGGTACACAGGGTATTTATTGACAACGATATTATGAACGACACTGTGAATGATACATTTTCCCATATGATTAATAACGGGTATGCCATGCTCGATCACGTCGAGCTCATCATCCCTGAAACCAACGCTATCAATATTCCAGTTCATTTCTTCATCGGTTTTTCCTAAGACATCCTTCTGATCTTTCAAGCCATACGTTTCTAAGAATTTCGGATTGACACCGACGAAGCGACGATCGACATCCTTCCAGAACAAATTGATTGTATTTGAGCGCAGGAAGGATCTCCACACTTCTCTTTCAAAAATGAGTTCATGAGAATCTGGTATGAATTCACTTCCCTTATCGACGATCTGTCGATAAAGTAATGGGACATTCTGAATACTGTAAAGAACGTAATCCGTATCCGGCACGAGCTGCAGCGTATGGAGCTTATAAATATAAGAACCATTGGCCATCTTAGTCAGAAACATCTGCGTGATAAAACTACGATCCAATTTTGCAATACGTGACGGCAGTGTCTTCAGATTGGCAAAAGCTTCATATTCTCTCTGTTCTTTTTGCGCAATAAAGAGCTCGGCATACATTTTACTGTCAATCGTATTGCCATTTTCTTTATATTTTTCGATCATCTGATGATAGTTGACATCCGGTCTGACCGTCTCTAACGCACCGGTATTACGATGAATGAGATAGATACCATCATAGATCAGCGAAAGGGCCCTATAAATATAGCTCTCGCTGATCGCATTCTTATGATTGTTCACGACGATATCAACGGCTTCAATGCTTAAGAGAATATGTCCATGTTCTTTGGCAAGCACCTGAATTCCTAGTGTTAACATATTGCCATAGGCATCTAATTCGACATGGATCGGATGGTCTGCGACTTCTAATTTATTGATCAGACTGCGGTACTGACGATAATGAGGAGAATGCTCATCATTTAATAAAGCATCACGATCTGCAAGTGATCGAACTCCTGCTTTCTTCCAGATGTCAATATATTTTTGATTCTTATACAAAAGGTTGAAATCATGACCATCATAATCTTCGATGCCAAAGGGACGCTCCGTCATAAAATTCACTTTTCCAACTTGTGAATAATATTGCTTTGCCAGTCTCGTCTCAATTTGATCTAGGGTGAATTTTTGAGAGAGATCAGCTAATGGCACCGGCGCACTGAAGTAATACCCCTGGACTTTTTCACAGCCAATGGACTTTAAGAATTCATACTGCTGCTTCGTTTCGACCCCTTCAGTGAGTGTCTTAATGCCCAGCTGCTTGGCCATTGAAATGACAGAACGGATGATACGTTTCTTCTTCTCATCATCATAGTTTCTTAAAAAGACCCTATCGAGTTTGATCTCATCAAACTCGTATTCCGCTAAGACATTTAAGGAAGAATAGCCACTGCCAAAGTCATCCATCCAGATCTCATAACCCGCTTCATGGAAACGATTCAGTTCCCGTTTTAATAATTCTGAATCTTCCATAACCATGGATTCTGTGACTTCGATATTGATATAATCTCTAGCCATATGATATTTCTGAACACAGTCTTCAACTTTTTGGAAAATATCACAGCTTAAAAAATCAGCACGTGAAAGGTTGATGGACACCGGAATGACTTTACGATTTTTAAGCGTCGCTTC
>ONFH01000236.1 GCA_900317015.1 uncultured Erysipelotrichaceae bacterium
AATATTATTTTCTCGTAAATGTTCCTCGAAATTCTTGGTCGTCCCAAAGCCGATATCAAAGCCATGGGTCGCTTCCATCATCATCGTGCGAGGATCATCCGTATCTTCTACATAGTAAATTTTAATCGATGGGTTGACCGTTTCCTGATAGCCCGCTAACTCATGTGTATTCAAACATCGTTCAAGAAAACGTGCATTGATCTTTTGCACTTCTTCTTTGTGCTCATAACGAACAAGAATCAAGAAGTATTCACCAAAGATTCGACCAGCGACCGCAAAGTTCCGACAGGCTTCTTCAATGATCATGCCAAGATCTCTTAACATTTTTCTCGCAATACTTTGATTATACGTATGTAAAGCACGCTGATAAGAATCAAATTCAACGGAAATGGCCGCAAACTTTTCTTTTCTAAACGTCCAGCCTTCCATATAGTCAGAAGCGACATTAGAAATCGCCTGGGCAGTCATCAAGTGCGTCACAGGATCCTGTTTATCATTAATACTGTTGCCACCTAATGAAGATGTCAGATTATCTAAACTCATAAATGAACCGACAAGGCCAATTCTCTTGCCATGATAGTAGACAGGACTCTTATTAATGAGGATGTTATGGGCCTGGCCAGAAATGATCGACTTCCCGATCTCATTAACGATAGGAACGCCATCATGAATGACCTGATATTCGTCATCACGGAATGATCCTTCATCAATATTCCATCCCATGTCTTCATCGGTCTTGCCAATGACCTCATGTGCATCATTGAGGTTATAAGATTTTAAGAAGGCATCATTGACACCGACAAAGCGACGATTCTCATCCTTCCAGAAGACATTGAACGTTAAACTATGTAAAACCGTATTCCAAATTGCTTTGGCAAACACATTCTCATTTTCCCCAAGGGAGAGTTCTTCACTCTTTTCTGTCAGCTGGGCCTGTAAGAACGGCACATCAAGCGTGCTGTAAATGACGTAATCACTGCCTGGAGCGATCTGCAGCGTATGCAGCTTCCAGATGAAAGATCCATTGTCCATGCGTGTTCTAAACATCTGCGTCAGATAATCACGGTGTTCACGTGCGAGACGTTCCCTAATCGTTGCAAGATTGGCAAAACGAATAAACTCTGCTCGGTCTTCATTCTGGATCACGAGCTCTGCGAGCCTCTCGACATCAGCGACTAGATCTCCCTTCCAAATTGTTTTAAGCAGATCATGATTAACGCCTGGCTTAACGGTCTGAACTTGACCATTCTTCATATTCAAAATATAGATGCCATCATAAATAGATGGTAAGAGATGACGAACATAGCCAGCTCCATTATCATCCTGATCCTGTTTAATGTCACCTAATACCTGTAAGGCAATCAGAAGATGATCACCCTGTTTAGCAAGAAGATTGATATTTAAGCTCACCATTTTTCCATAGATTTCAAAATCATAAGGAATAAAATCATCAGTGACATTCAGCTTGTCTAAAAGCTTACGAAATTCTTCATAATAAGGAGAATGTGGTGAATTGATCAGATCATATCGTCTTTCGTCGTTGATCACACCAAGTTTCTTCCAGACTTCATGATATTTATCATTACGATAAAGCAGATGAAATTCTCCATCATAATAATCTTCGATTCCTAACGACTGACTGCTCATGAAATCAAAAGAGCCAACACTGCGATAAAATGCCTTATCTAAGCGTGTTTCAACAGCCTCACTGCGATCAAACATTTCTAAGATCTTATCAAGCGTGACTGGTGGACTATAATAATAGCCCTGGACCTTTTCACAGCCAATGGCTCGTAAGAAATCAAACTGTTCCTTCGTTTCGACCCCTTCTGCTAAGGTCTGCAGTTTTAACTGCTTCGCCATGGAAATGATCGAACGGATCATCTGCTTGGCACGCTCATCAAAATTACGCATAAATAACATATCAAGCTTGATCTCATCAAACACGAAATCTCTTAAAACGTTGAGTGAAGAGTAACCAGAGCCAAAGTCATCCATCCAGATCTCATAGCCGGCTTGACGGAATCTCGCCATTTCTTTTTTTAGTGTTTCGGGATCTTCCATGACGATGGATTCCGTGACTTCGATATTGAGATAGTCTCTGGCAATATGATAAGTCTGAACACGTTTCTCTACCTCTTCAAAGATATCGCAGGAAAGAAAATCTTCACGAGAAAGATTGATGGAGATCGGCACGACTCTTTCATTATGGGACATGCGTTCACTCATCGTCTGACAGACATGATCTAACATATAAAGATCAAGTTTGGTGATCAGATGATTTTCTTCAAGAACGGGAATGAATTCAACGGGTGAGATCATGCCTTTCTTTGGATCGATCCAGCGAGTTAAAGCTTCTAAGCCACATAAGCGTCCCGTAATGGTACGTACGACAGGCTGATAATAGACCTGGATCCACTCTTTCTCTAAAGCCTGGTCAATATTGGACAATACATAGGCTTTGGCCGCTGTACGCTTATTTAAGCGTTCATTAAAATAACAGTAGTCGAGCTGCGCATCACGAATCGAATGGCAGGCGATCTGAGCCTGCTTACTTGAAGCACTGGCACTGACCCCTTTACGCAGATTGTAAATACCAGCTTTCACTTTCAAGCCAGTGTGCTGATATTTCTCCGAAAAGGCATCAAAAATCTTAACGATCAGATCATTGACATCTTCCTGCATCGCTACAAAGGCAAAGTGATCACTGTCATAGTGGGCACACAGCTGTCCGGGATTTTCTTTTAAGATGAGATTTGCCAGATCGCGGAGCACCTGGTCTCCGGCATTTCGGCCATTTTGAATATTATAATAGCTGAAATTGCGAATATTGCAGTAGATCAAGACACGATTTTCAATGTCTTCCTGCTTTCCTGATAAAAATTCATTAAGGTGTGCTAAAAATGACTCTTTTGTATAAAGTCCGGTCACTTTATTTGTTTGATTTTTCTGTGCCATAATTTGTTCCACCTCATCTATAAAAAATTAACTTGTTACTTCTATTTTAACAAACCCTTTACATGATTTCCATAAAATGAAAAAAGATTCTTTCTTGTTAAGAATCTTTCCATATGTATTGATTATTTTTAATCATCTTTAGTGTTTTCAATCGTCGAAAAATAGCGTTTTCCAGCAATAGCCGACATTTTTTCACGGTAGGCATCGACCTCTTCATAATGTGTTTCTAGTAATGTGACAATATCGCCATCGATGCCACCTGAAGCGACATTGTCATGTAAGACGGCTAGGGCATGATCCTTAGTCATTCCCTTACGGTAAGGACGATCCTCAGTAATGGCCGAGAAGATGTCTGCCACCGCCATGATGCGCTGATGCACCCCTAATTCCTCTGCCGTCTTGTGGAATGGATATCCGGTGCCATTTAATTTTTCATGATGATCAGCCGCCCAGTTGACGATTTCATCATAACCTTTGGCATCGCCGATGACACGACGTGTATAATAATGATGTTCTTTAATTTTATTAAACTCTTCGTCTGTCAGCTTGCCATTCTTCTCCAGAATTTTTCTTGGCACAAGGATCTTACCGATATCATGAAGATTTCCAGCAATATCCATCATCAGACATTCATCATCTGACATGCCATACAGCTTAGCGAGCGTCTTCGCCGTGGCTGCCACACCGGCAGAATGCATGCGGGTGACGTACTCCCACGACTGAAGTCGCGGGCTTCTTTTGGGAATGCCTCAGCATCACTCAGACCTGACGAATGAGATATAGCTGCA
>ONFH01000235.1 GCA_900317015.1 uncultured Erysipelotrichaceae bacterium
ATGACTCGCTAGCTCAGTTGGTAGAGCATCTGACTTTTAATCAGAGGGTCAGGGGTTCGAATCCCCTGCGAGTCACCATCTTTTTTTTATATGATGCGGGTATGGTGAAATTGGCAGACACGCTAGACTTAGGATCTAGTGCTTCGGCGTGCAGGTTCAAGTCCTGTTACCCGCACCACTTGTTAATAACGATCTGAAAAGATCGTTTTTTATTTTATTCATTTTCATCAGTCCTTTGGACTGATGTTTTTTATATCATGACATCTCTTCTATTTGCCTGGTGCTATAATAGTTTATGGGTGATAGAAATGAAGGAAGAGATTTTATTAACCGATGGAGAGACTCTCTCCTATGATGAACAGGGAATTACATTTCATCAAGTTTCTTATAAATATAAACAGATCCAGGATATCCATGTTCTCGAAGATCGTGATGATACGACAGTCAGCTTTATTGTCAAAGTCAATGATCAGGAACATAAACTGACTTGTGCATCTCATGATTATATCAAGGTCTTACAGTTACTTGATGACTATTCCTCTCGTGATCAAAAGCGTGCACCCGTTATGGAAACATCAGCGGATCATGCGCATGAAGTAAAACAAGACACAAGAAAACACGTCAATCAAAAACCAATGATGGAAAGTGAAGAGGTCATCAGTCCGCAAGTAAATTCGATGGCTCATGCACATAAGAAAAGTCATCATCAAAAAGAAGGTTTGAATAAATGTCTTTTCGTGGGCTTTGTGATTGCGATCATTGTGCTCATTGCCCATTTATCTAATCTTTCAAGTGCCTTTATGAATTCAACCAACTCATGGGCTCGCTTAGGTGCGGTGATTGCGGAACGTGCGATTGAATCTTATCTCTTATGTATTGGCATTGGGGCTGTGCTTGATCTACTGGCCATGTTATCAAAAAAATCAGTTCTGGCCATTTTCGCCGGTGTTCTTTATATTGTTGCGTTCTTATTTGCGCCAAGAATTTTATTTATAGATGCCATCATTGAACTGTGCTTGCCGCTGATCCTTTCTTTTGTGGGAGCAAAGCAGTTAAGTTAGATTTAAAGATGTCGTCAAGACTATTCTTGATATTATGTATAGTTTTGTGAGGATTGCTATTGACGAGAAGAAGCTTATCGATTATGATTGAACACGCATAGTGAATAGAAGTTTACAGAAAAAGGAAATGATTCCTACCGAAGGAGCAAAACTCTCAGGTCCACAAGACTGTAAATGGATCACCACTCTGGAGAATCTCTTAAATGAGTGCCGAAGGGGCAACGCGTTGAACGCTGAATCTCTCAGGCCAAAGGACAGAGTACTATAAACATTCAATCGTTTGATGTTTTTTACATTCTCCAGATCAAAATGAAAGGGGAACCATTATGTGGAAAGCATTAAACGATTTTTTAGTAACCGTCGATAATTGTGTGTGGGGCGTCCCACTGATCGTCTTGATTTTATGCGGTGGTATTTTATTATCACTGAGAATGGGCTTCGTCCAGTTTCGAAAGTTACCATTAGCCTTCAAGTATATGTTTGAAAAGGAAGATGATGGCGAAGGTGAAGTGTCATCCTTCCAGGCTTTATGTACGGCTTTAAGTGCGACGATCGGGACCGGTAATATCGTTGGGGTAGCGACAGCCGTCATGGCTGGTGGTCCTGGTGCCATCTTCTGGCTGATCGTAGCGGCCTGCTTTGGGATGGCAACAAAATATGCCGAAGGTTTATTAGCTGTCAAATATCGTACCGTTGATGAAGAAGGACATGCTTTAGGTGGTCCGTTCTATTACATTGAAAAAGGAATGGGCAAGAAGTTCAAACCTTTAGCAAAGCTCTTTGCGTTCTTTGGTGTCTGTGTTGGTCTATTTGGCAT
Organism: uncultured Erysipelotrichaceae bacterium; assembly: GCA_900317015.1. Lineage (GTDB taxonomy): Bacteria > Bacillota_I > Bacilli_A > Erysipelotrichales > Coprobacillaceae > Intestinibaculum. The sequence goes on from ONFH01000235.1 coordinate 1,879, forward strand.
TGGCACATTCTCCCAGGTGAATGGGATCTCTAGTGCGGTCGTGAACTTCTTTGATCCAAAGACACAGTTCGCCGTGACGATTCCTGGTATTGGCACTTATTCCATTGCGGTCATCATCGCTTCGATCGTTTTAACACTTTGTGTGGCGTTAGTCTTACTTGGTGGCTTACAGAGAATTGCTAAAGTGTCTGAATTCGTGGTTCCTTTTATGGCTGTCATCTATGTGGCATGTGTCGTTGTTTTGATCTTATGTAATATTACGAAAGTCCCTTATGCTTTTTCAGTTATTATTAATGGGGCCTTCAATCCAAGAGCTGTGACCGGCGGTGCCGTTGGTTCGATCTTCATCGTGATGCAGAAAGGGATCGCCAGAGGGATCTTCTCTAATGAATCTGGTTTAGGAAGTGCACCGATTGCTGCTGCGGCAGCAAAGACGAAAGAACCTGTTCGTCAGGGACTTGTCTCTATGACTGGTACCTTCATTGATACGATCATCATTTGTACGATGACAGGTCTGTCAATCGTTTTAACTGGTGCATGGCAGGTGAAAGGTCTTGAAGGGGTACAGGTTACCAATTATGCCTTTACTCACGGTCTTCCTATTCCGGCTCGTTTAGCAAGCTTCTTATTGATGCTCTGCTTAGTGTTCTTTGCTTTTACGACGATCTTAGGCTGGGATTATTACTCTGAAAGATGTCTGGAATATTTAGTAGGGAAGAAGGAACCGATCTTAAAAGCATTTCGTTATTTATACATCTTATGTGTGTTCGCTGGTCCTTATATGAGCGTGAGTGCGGTCTGGACGATTGCGGATATCTTTAATGGTTTGATGGCCATTCCAAATATGATCGCCATCTATGCTTTAAATGGTGAGATCGTTGGCGAAACGAAAGATTACTTTAGAAAACGTGTCCTTGGTAAGCTGGCGCCGGCCAATGACTAATGATCATTTGAGAACTTCTTGTTTAAGGAGTTCTCTTTTTTTATTTTTTTAGGAAAAAGGAAGGGAATATAAAAAAGATTACTGAAAAGTTGAAAAAAGGAGATCATATTTTTGACGACGCAAAAAATGATGAAATCATCGCCGCTTTTATGATTTTCCATGATTTCATGAGCCATTTTTGAAATTGTTTTGTATGATGAAATCATTTACAAATTTATGAAATTAGATAAATTACGACGCAATATTTCATTTATGTCTAATTATTATTGACAAATATCGGAACGAAGGTATAATGATAACTATCAATCAGGGAAACTGAAAGGGGAAATATTTATGAAATTTAAGAAATTCATCGCCGTCGCAGCCTGTGCAGCAATGCTTGTTGGCTGTAGTTCCGGCAACGGCAGTTCAAGTTCAACTGCAAACGGTACAGTAAAGGCTCCAAAATTTGGCTTCATCGGCCCACTAACAGGTGATGCCTCACAGTATGGTACAGCTGTTAAGAATGCACTGCAGTTAGGTATCAAGGAATACAACAAGGAACATGGTACAAAGATTACTGCTAAGTACTATGATGATAAAGCTGATGCAACTGAAGCAGTCAATGCTTATAACAAACTTGTCGATGAAGATAAGGTCACTGCTATTCTTTCACCAGTTACAACAGCTTCATGCTTAGCTGTTGCGAGTGCCTCAAAGAAAGCTGGTACACCAATCTTAACTCCATCTGGTTCAGGTGATAAGATCACCAATGATGGTAAGAAAGCTTACTCTAATGTCTTCAGAATTTGTACAAATGACTCATATGCAGGTACATATTTAGCTGAGTTATGTAAGTCTAAATTCAAATATAAGAAAGTTGCGATCCTTTATAACAAGGAATTAGACTATTCTACAGGTTTACAGGCTGCCTTCGTTAAGGAAGCTAAGAACCAGAATGTTAAAGTTGTTTACAATGGTGCTTACAATGCCAATACAAAAGACTTCTCTACATTCATTTCTAAGATCAAAGCTTCTGGCTGTGATTCTGTATACTTACCAGACTACTATGAAACTGTTGTAACAATTACTAAACAGTTAAGAGATGCTGGTATTAATCAGCCATTATTTGGTGCCGACGGCTGGGATGGTATCCTTGGCGTTAAGGGTGTCAATGCGAAGAACTTCGAAAATACTTATTATGTAGCTGGTTTCGATAAAGATGCAAAATCTGGTTCTGCTAAGGAATTCATCGATGCTTACGAAAAAGAATATGGTTCAACACCTAATATGTTTGCCGCTATGGCTTATGACTCATTAAATGTTATGATGCAGGCTATCAATTCTGCCAAGTCAACAGATAACAAGAAGATCTGTGATGCCTTAGCTAAGATCAAAGTTAAGGATGCGACTTGTGGTGCCTTCACTTATGATAAGCTTCATAACCCAGTTAAAGACATGGTTATCGTAACTGTTAAAGGTGGCAAATACGTAACTGTTGCTAAATAAGTGTGAAAAAAGGAAGGAGAGAATTTCTTCTCTCCTTTTTTAATTAAAGGGGGAAAATTTATATGGACTTTATCAATCAGGTCATCAACGGATTGTCCACAGGATCCATGTATGCCTTAGTTGCGATCGGGTACACAATGGTCTATGGGATCGGTAAGATGATCAACTTTGCCCATGGTGAAATCATCATGGTCTCCGCTTATGTTGCATTGATTTGTATGTCGACATATCATTTGCCAGTTGTTGTTTCAGTTTTAATTTCAATTGCCGTAACGGCACTTCTTGGAGTCGTTACAGAAAAGGTTGCTTATAAACCATTACGTGGGAAGGGGTCACTGGAAGTTTTGATCACCGCCATTGGTGTGTCTTACTTATTACAGAATATTTTCTTATTAGCCTTTACATCAAGTGGCCGTACATTCCCACAGATCATGCCAAGTGGTTCTATTAAAGCCGGCGGTCTATCTATTTCTTATATTACGATCATTACCCTGGTGATCAGTTTTATCTGTACTGGTATCCTCTTATTCTTTATTAATAAGACGAAATTAGGGAAAGCAATGTTAGCTGTATCAGAAGATCAGGGCGCTGCTTCTTTAATGGGTATTAATGTCAATAATACAATTTCTTTAGCGTTCGCCATCGGTTCTGGTCTTGGTGCCGTTGCCGGGACGATCTATGGCTGTAAGTTCTCACTGATCAACCCATATATTGGACAGATGCTTGGTATCAAAGCCTTCATCGCCGCCGTTCTTGGTGGAATCGGGTCTATTCCTGGTGCCATGGTCGGTGGTTTAATGATCGGTGTTGCGGAATCATTAACCATTGCCTATATTTCTTCAGACTTCTCTGATGCTGTTGTATTCGGTATCTTGATCTTGATCTTAATTATCAAACCAGCTGGTCTGTTTGGTAAGAATGTAAGAGAGAAGGTGTAAGCAATGAAAAAGAAATTAGTTCGCAAATTAGTGATGCAGCTTGTTGCATTCGTAGTGATCTTTATCGTGCTCACTTTACTTATGAATACGGGTGTTATTAATACATTCTGGGCTGGGATCTTATTACTTTGTGGGATCAACGTCACTTTAGCTGTTTCGTTAAACTTAGCCACAGGTTATTTAGGACAGCTGACCTTAGGGCATGCCGGATTCATGGCTGTTGGTGCTTATGTGAGTGCCTTATGTTCTATTTATCTTAACTTACCATTTGCTTTAACATTGATTCTTGGTGCTTTATCTGCTGGCCTTGTTGGTCTGTTGATTGGTATTCCAATCTTACGTTTAAAGGGTGACTACTTATGTATCATCACTTTAGCCTTCAACGAGATCATTCGTGTCATCATCGTCAACTTGAAGATCACGAATGGTGCCAAGGGTTTAATTGGTACACCTAATGATACAACATTCGCTTGGGTCTTCTGGTTAATGGCCTTAACGATCTTTGTCGTTTATTCAATTGTTAATTCTCGTCATGGTCGTGCCATCATCGCCATTCGTGAAGATGATACAGCATCTGAATTATCAGGTATTAACAATGTTTACTATAAGATTTTAGCATTTGCGATCTCTGCATTATTTGCTGGATTAGCAGGTGGTCTTTATTCACATTATATTGGTGTCTTAGTACCAAAGTATTTCGATTATAACAAGTCAGTTGAAATCTTGGTTATGGTCGTATTAGGTGGTATGGGTAATTTACCAGGCTCTATTATTGCAGCCCTTGTCTTAACGATCTTACCATCATTATTAATGAGCTTCTCTCAGTATCGTATGTTAGTTTATGCCATCGTCTTAATTGCAGCTATGTTATTAAAGCATAGTGATGCCGGCATTGCTTTACGTGCGAAGTTACCTAAGTTCCATAGAAAGAATAAGGAGGTGACTGAATAATGGCTCAACCATTATTAAAAACAGAAGGCCTCGGTATTCAGTTTGGGGGCTTAAAAGCTGTAGATGAATTTAACTTTGAAATTGAACAAGGTCAGTTATTTGGTCTGATCGGTCCTAATGGGGCAGGTAAGACAACGATCTTCAACTTATTAACAGGTGTTTATCAGCCAACAAGTGGTCAGATCCTTTTCGAGGGTCAGTCATTACTTCATAAATCTCCAACGAAGATTACCGAAATGGGAATCGCTCGTACTTTCCAGAACATTCGTTTATTCAAAGATATGAGCGTTATTGATAACGTTAAAGTTGGTCTTCATCATTCAGAAGAATATCATCTGATCAGTGCCATCTTACATACACCTTCATTCTTTAAAGGTGAAGAAGAGATCGACCGGAAGGCCAGAGAATTATTAAGAGTCTTTGACTTAGAGCAGTATGCTCAGGTCAAAGCAAGTAACCTTCCTTATGGGAAACAGCGTCAGTTAGAGATTGCTCGTGCCTTAGGAACGGATCCAAAGTTATTGTTACTTGATGAACCAGCTGCCGGGATGAACCCAACAGAAACAGCTGATTTAATGAAGACGATTGAACTAGTACGTGAAAAGTTTGGTGTTGCGATCCTTTTGATCGAACATGATATGAAGTTAGTCATGGGGATCTGTGAAAAGATCGCAGTGTTAAACTTCGGTACAATGTTAGCCTTTGATGTGCCAGAAAAGATCAAGAATAACCCTCAGGTTATTGAAGCCTACCTTGGCTCTGATGAATAGGAGTGAATGTCATGTTATTAAATGTAAAAAATCTAGAAGTTCATTATGGTGTCATCAAAGCCATTAAAGGCATTAGCTTTGAAGTTAATGAAGGCGAGATCGTCGCTTTGATCGGTGCCAATGGGGCTGGCAAGACCTCTACTATGCATGCCATTTCTGGCTTATTAAACTCCAAGAGTGGTTTAATTGAATTCGATGGTAAAGATATTTCTAAAATGCCAGCACATAAAATCGTTGCCGAAGGCTTAGCACAGGTCCCTGAAGGACGTCGTGTTTTTGCCAACTTAAGTGTTGAGACAAACCTTGAGATGGGTGCTTATTTAAGAAATGATAATAAGATCGATGCAGATATGGAACACATTTATGAATTGTTCCCAAGATTAAAAGAACGTCGTAAACAGCTAGCCGGAACGTTATCTGGTGGTGAACAGCAGATGTTAGCCATGGG
>ONFH01000234.1 GCA_900317015.1 uncultured Erysipelotrichaceae bacterium
CGATCAAAGCCGACGATACTGCCGATCTTGCCAAAGGTCGTATTCACAACCGGGAGGCCTTCATGACCCGGTGTAAAGTAATCCTGTTCATAAAAATGCGGTGCTCGCACGATATTTGTCTTCTTGGTGATTGATATGATCTTGCCGGCTTCACTGATCAGCACGTTACAGGCATAAAGCTTCTCCTCAATCGTTAAACATAAGCCAATGCTCACCATCAGATCATACGTCTTCGCACATTCACAAAGTGTATGCATCGCTTCACTTTCTAATGTGATCCCCATGGACTCTTTTGATAAACCCTCATATTGCGGTATATAGAGATCTAAGGCCCCTTCTGGATAAACGACCAGATCAGCTTTGAGATCCTTAGCCTCCTTCATTGATAGGACGATCGTCTGAAGATTGGCTTTCAGACTTTCGAACATGCGCATCTGTACCACTGCGACTTTCATAGCCCCACCCCCATAAATATTTTTTTATTATTATAACGTATCTTTATCATTTTGCCAATGAAGATCTCATTGAATAAGAAAAAGAAGCCCAACTACTGAGCTTCTTCATAACGTTTCGTATAGTATTTTTGGTACAACATCTGATAGTCTTCCGTTGCTTTCTTATGTTTCTTATGACGATACAGATCATCATCCGCTTCATTAATGATCTCCTTCACATCACGTGTCGTAGAGACATAGGTATAGCCCATCGATAACGATAAAGGAAATGGCAAATCATGAACATGAGCCATAGTCTTAAGTTCTTCAGTGATTTTATACATTAAGATCTCTGGTTCTTCTTCATCCGCACTGATCACAAAGAGGAATTCATCACCGCCATAGCGGGAGGCAAAGAAATGATGATAATGAGATCCAATCTTCTTTAAGGTATCAGCAACACATTTTAAGGCTTCATCCCCAACGACATGACCATAAAGATCATTGATCTGTTTAAAATCATCCGCATCACACATAAACAAATAGAATGGTTCATGAGAGGCATTTTCGTTGCGGTGATTTAAATAGGATTCACTGCGGGCACGATTGTTTAACGTTGTTAAAGAATCCGTAGAAACAGAGATTGCCTGCGTCCCAATAAAGACCGCAAACGTACCAATTAAACAGGCAAAGCTAGAAAATGGAGCGTGTGGGAAGATCAGCTGTAAACCGATGCCTAGGATCGGAATGAATAAAAGGATCTTGAGTTTTCCAATTTCTTTCTTCTTTTTCGTATCATGTCTTTGCCAGTAGAGCATCATGCCAAAGATGACCGCTACATAAAAGACTAAGCATAAGATATGGACAAAATAGAATGGCCCTCGATGATACACATCATGAATGTCGATGCGATAAAAGAAACCGCCAAATGGTGTCAAGAGATTGCCCAGAAAGCTGACGACAAGCGGGATCCTCATGATCCTTTTGAGCTTTTTATTACTTAAGACACGCTTTGGTAAGATCTTCAGTCGTAAGAACTCATAAAGAAAATAAAGCGTTAAGACGATGCTAAAGAATTCAATCATACGCAGAACTATATAGATTGGATGAGAAATCGTTAACACATGGACATTTGTTAATTTCTCCAAGAGTTCCATCAGATCCACAGCTGCCTGAGACAGGATGCCGGCATGAAAGGCATCACGTTCGGGCTTAGAGGCGATATTGGCATTCATCTCGGCATAAAGGAAGACCAATAATAATAAACATGTCACCTGAGCGACCACATAGGTCATGACATAAGCATAGGTATTATGATCCATGGACACGCCCCCTTTCTTTATCAAGGTAAAGCTCATGATCCGCTTGGGCGATTGCCTGCGTCGAATTCATATGATCCGTATCGACATAGGATGTCCCAAAACTTAAAGAAATCGTAAATGGCAGATCACGAACTTTGCTTAAGCGTTTCACTTCCTCATTCACTTCCTGAATGACGCTTTGGGAATCACATTCCCGATCACTGATGGTCAGTAAGAATTCATCACCGCCATAGCGGGCAATAAATAATGTTGGCCTTTGATCACCAATGTTTTTTAATGCATCGCCAATACAGATCAGGGCTTCATCGCCGCATACATGACCATACTGATCATTAATACGTTTAAAGTGATCGACATCGATCATAATGATGGAAAATGGATCACGAAAGGCATGAGCAAAGAGCTTTTCAAAATGATGGGCTAACTTATAACGATTATTGAGACCAGTCAATGGATCACGATTGATGCCCGTGGACTGGATCTTAATAAAGATATAGATGATGCCTAGGCTCGTAAAGAGAGCCGCAAACGGCGCATTCTTGACAAAGATCTGTAAAGATCCTCCCACTAAGGCTAAGACTAAGAAGTCGATCAGATTACGGATCATAAAATGGGACTGTTCATCTTCCTTATACCATAAATACAAATGAACGATGATGGCCATCGCATAAATGTAGATACAGATGAGATGAATGTTATAGAGCGGTCCACGCATATAAGCTCCGCTTTCTGTGATCCAGAAGATCGCATGCGTAAATCCTGAGGTCAGCACGATCAGGACATCGAACACTAATGGTGCCCACAGGGCCACCTTGATCCACGTCTTATGTAAATTCAAATTAGCTTTCAATAAGACAAAGAGGAACATCGCAAATAAATTCACGGTATTACAGATCAGGTCAATGCCATTGATCAAAAACAAAATGGCATTCGGTAAGTGCATTGTAGTATGTGCATAGGCCTGATAGGAATTGATTCTATACAAGCTTTCACAAACCATTAAGACAAGTTCACTGATACAAAGGGTACGAAAAGCACGGATCTCATGGATCGTGCCGATGTTCTGTTTGACATTGAGTAAGACGATGAGCATTAAAACGCCCATGGCGATCAGGGTCGCGACAAAGGCTGTTACATAATCAAAATAAGTAAACGTCACGATCTCACCCCCTAATACGCTTACATTATAGCGCTTTTCTTTCTAATATTCCATAATGCATATGTTTTGAAAATGAAAGTAAAATAAAATCGCACAAAAAAGCCGGA
>ONFH01000256.1 GCA_900317015.1 uncultured Erysipelotrichaceae bacterium
ATAAGAAAGCTTTCTTAGCCAAATGGGATAAGGACTGGAAACGTTACAACCGTGATGTCATCAGAAAAGTTCAGGACTATGAAAAAACACATAAATCATAATGAGGGGTGAGACATTTACTATGAAGAAAAAGAGAAGCAATTTAGATAAGACATTTATCTGGATGACGATTCCTTGTGTAATTTTGTTCTTCTTGTTCAACACACTGCCATTAATTAAAGGTGTGATCTACAGTTTTACAAACTTCCGAGGATACGGAAGCTATCAGTTCGTTGGTTTAAGAAACTATGCCGACTTGTTTACTGATGCCCGTGTTGGTCATTCTTACTTATTCACATTTGGTGTTGCCGTTTGTGTCACGATCATTGTTAATGTGGTCTCATTGATCTTAGCTTTAGGTCTTAACTCAAAGATCAAATGGAAGAGCGGGATGCGTGCGATGTACTTCGTACCTAATATCCTAGGTGCCTTAGTTGTTGGTTATATCTTCAACTACTTCTTCACTTACATTCTTCCAGCATTCCAGAAGATGTTATTTGGATCGGGCTCATCGCTCTTGTCATCACCAAGCTGGGCATGGGTCGCCATCGTTGTGGTTTGTGCATGGCAGGCCATTGCAATGCAGACGATCATCTATATCTCAGGTCTTCAGACCGTTCCGGAAGATGTTTACGAAGCTGGTGCCATTGATGGTTCTACTGGCTGGACACGTTTCAAGACATTAACATTACCTTTGATCTTACCATTCGTTACGATCAATTTAGTTTTAACTATGAAGAATGCTTTAATGGTCTTCGATCAGATCATGGCTTTAACAAAAGGTGGACCAGCTCAGTCTACAGAATCCATCTCATACTTGATTTATAACAATGGGATGTCTGGTGGACAGTTCGGCTTCCAGAGTGCCAATGCCGTACTCTTCTTCGTGATCATCGTTCTGATCTCAGTCTTCCAGTTAAAATACATGGGCTCTAAGGAGGAACAGTTATAATGAAAAAATCTACAAAGAAATACAACTGGCCAGTCACGATCCTTCTTTTATTAGGGTTGTCGACGATCATCTTCCCTCTTTATATGACAGTCGTTATTGCCTTCAAGTCACCAAGTGACATGGGCACAACATTATCATCCATTCTTTCATTACCTAAGACATGGCACTTCTCAAACTTTGTCGAAGCGATGAAAGTGACGGATTTCTGGCACACGATCTTAAATTCGATCTTAATTACTGGTTTTACAGTCATCATTTGTATCTTGGTCCATTCAATGCTTGGTTATGCCATCGGTCGTATGAAAGCCAGACATAAATGGTTCAACAGAGCTTACTTATATATCGTATTAGGGATGTTCGTTCCTTTTGCGATTCTGATGATGCCGATCGTTAAACAGACAGCGGAATTACATATCGCCAACATCGTTGGGGTCATCGTTTGTTACGTTGTCTTCTATATGCCAATCAATGTCATGCTTTATTCAGGTTATTTAACAAACATCCCAGTAGCGCTTGAAGAAGCTGCAAAAGTGGATGGCGGGACAACTTGGTCAACTTACTGGACGATCATCTTCCCAATCATGAAACCAATGCATGCCACAGTTGCAATTTTAACGGCCTTAGCTGTATGGAATGATGTGATGACACCACTTGTGATCATGGGCGGCTCGGGTGCGAACACATTACCTTTAGCCCAGTTAACATTCCAGTCTCAGTTCGGGACAAACTTCAACTTAGCGTTTGCTTCATACTTACTTGCTTTATTACCAATGTTGATCTTCTACATCTTCGCACAGAAGCACATCTTAAATGGCGTTGTGAATGGGGCAGTTAAATAATATTTAAATTTTAAAGGAGTTTTATTCTTATGGCGATTATTATTGATGGAAATACCTTCACACTCAACACCAACAACACATCTTACATCATGCAGGCTGATCAATATGGTTATCTGATCCACTTATACTATGGTGAAAAAGTACAAAGTGCACCTTATAACCTGATCGTCTATGCCGATCGTGCAGCCAGTGGCAATCCTTATGATGTTAAGCTTGATCGTACGTACTCCTTAGATGCTCTGCCTCAGGAATTCCCATTTGATGGGATGGGCGACTACCGTCACCCATCTCTAAGAGTCAGAGATGAAGAAGGAAACTATGGCTGTGACTTACATTACAAAAGTCATCGTGTCATCAAAAAGGAACCTTTAAAAGGTCTGCCAGCAATGCGTGGTGGGGATGCCTTAGAAATCACCTTAACAGATGATCAGATCGATTTAGATGTGATCTTAACTTATGGCGTTTATGAAGATGTTGATCTCATCACGAGAAGCGTGAAAGTGGTCAACCATGGCAAGAAGATCACTTTAGAAGAGATCTCCAGTGCCAATCTTGATTTTGTGACCGGTAACTTTGATGTTATCACCTTTGCCGGGCGTCACGCCAATGAACGTCAGCCAATTCGACAGTATGTCGATCATGGCCGTTATGGCGTGTATTCGACACGTGGGGCATCAAGCCATCAATATAATCCCTTCATGATCTTATGTGATCATGAAACGACAGAATATAGTGGTCAGGCTTATGCGATGAGCTTTGTCTACAGTGGAAACTTCTACGGTGAAGTGGAGAAAGATCAGTTTGATCAGTTCCGTATGTCGATGGGACTTCACTATGAATATTTCTCTTATCCAGTAGAACATGATGAAAGCTTTGTCGCACCTGAAGTGATCATGACTTATAGTCATGAGGGACTGAGTGTTCTCTCACAGAACTTACATCAAGGTATGAAAAAGTATCTAATCAGAGATCCTTACCAGGGCAAGATCAGACCGATCTTAGTCAACAGCTGGGAAGCGGCCTACTTCGATTTTACCGGTGAGACGATCTTGAATCTTGCCAAAGCTGCTAAGGAATGTGACTTAGATATGGTCGTTCTTGATGATGGCTGGTTTGGAAAGCGTGAAAGTGACAATATGAGTCTTGGCGACTGGTATGTCAATGAAGAAAAGCTTGGAGGAAGCTTAGCGGATCTATCCAAGTCCATTCATGACTTAGGTTTAAAATTTGGTTTATGGGTCGAACCAGAATGTGTAAATGAAGATAGTGATCTTTATCGTAAACATCCTGATTATGCGATCAAAGTTCCGGGACGAAGATTTGTTCGTTCAAGAAATCAGTTAGTCTTAGATTTCTCAAGAAAAGAAGTGGTCGATGCCATCTATGAACAGTTGATCGAGATCTTAGATCATGTTGACATTGATTACATAAAATGGGACTTCAACAGATGTATTGCCAATGTCTACAGTGATGATAAAGATTCTGGCAAGATGACCTATGATTATGTCCTAGGTGTTTATGATCTCTTAACAAGATTAATTGAACGTTATCCAGAACTTCTTATTGAAGGCTGTTGCGGTGGCGGTGGACGCTTCGATGCCGGGATGCTTTATTACACACCACAGATCTGGTTATCTGATAATACGGATGCCATCGATCGTGAACGTATTCAATATGGTTCATCCTTTGCTTATCCAATTAGTACCTTTGGTTCACATGTCAGTGCTGTTCCAAATCATCAGACAGGACGTGTGACACCATTAAATACAAGAGGCAATATCGCCATGAGCGGAAGCTTTGGTTATGAACTTGATCTCACAAAATTAAGTGATGAAGAAAAAGCGGAGATCAGAGAACAAGTGAAAGACTACCGTAAGTATCAACCACTTATTCACCATGGTCTTTATTACCGCTACACGAATCCATTAAAGGATATGATCGATGCTTATGGCTTTGTCAGTGAAGACAAAGAAGAAGCTTTGATCTTCGCGACAGAAACAAGAAAGATTGCTGGAGTTCAGGCCTACTTCGTAAGGATCCATGGTCTAGAAAAAGGATGCCTCTATCAGGATGATGAAGGACACGTCTATGATGCAAATGTCTTAGAGAGTGTCGGGATGCCTTTAAGAAACACTTTAGGTGAATATATAAGCTTTAGAATTCATTTAACAAAAAAGTAAGAGAAAAGGGAGAAAAATAAAAATGGCAAGTATTCGTTTCAAAAATGTAGAAAAAACTTATGATAATAATGTAAC
>ONFH01000230.1 GCA_900317015.1 uncultured Erysipelotrichaceae bacterium
TATTTTTTAATCGTCTGGCCAAAATCACTCATCACTTCGGTGTCAAGATCATAAAAATGATCAATAGAAATGATCATAAGGCCAAATTCTTTACCAGTACGTTTGTAGATTTCCAGTGCTTCTTCAAGGCAGTTCTCCATATATTTCTTACCTGGTAGATTTGTCACCGAATCCATCGTGGCAGACTCATAAAGCAATTTATTAAACTCTGGTCCATTCTTTTCATCAACGACGGGTGAGAAGAAGGCAACGAGTTCGCAGACCTTTCCATCGACATCTTTTAATGGCACAAGGTTATTATGAATCAAGAGACTTTCACCTGCTTTCGTTTGCATGAACATTTGAATCGACTGACTCTCTTCACTTGTATAGGCGACGACAGCTGGACATCTGCTTGTTGGAATGCCCTTACCAGTCAGAAAGGAACATCCTAGTGGCATATCAATGCATTTTCTTCCCTGCATTTCTGAAGCCGTGAAGCCAAGAAGTTCTTCCGCCTTGCGATTCCAGTAAAGGATCGTATGGTCTGGTTTTAATATATAACATCCCATTGGCATCGTATCCATAACTGTTACAAGCGTCTGATTGATTTCTGACAAACGTCCATCAATGTGATCTCGTCCATTCATTTCATCATTGTCAAACAGCTTATGAACGATTTCCTGATGCACGGCGATGGCCTCATCACTGTACATAACTTTGACTTTGGCATAGAGCGAGCATGGCACTCCATCGACTTCACGAATGACGTCAATGCCTTCTTGAATCGTCTTCGCTTTTTCTAAAAGCGTCTGCGTTGAAACATAAGATGAGGCGACTGCAAACTGACCTACGCCAACATAGGCAGCTGAACCCGTATTGCCAATGGCCTGCGCAATTACTTTCATACATGCAAGAAGGATCTTATTCATCACTTCGCGGCCATAATTATCAGATATTCTTTTCACTTCTGGAATCCAGATGTACAGGATGCCAAACTGAACACGATTTAACTGATAATCTGTTTCATAGTCGATGAGGTCATCGACAAACTGCGAAGCAGATTTTAAATTCATGACCTGTTCTTCATCCTTAATATGACCAGATGTCTTCATATCCTGAAGCATAAATTTATTTTCTAAGAAGAAGCCCATAAGTCCAGAAACGCGACCATCTTTATAAGTTGGCCATTTTGTCGCTAAGATCTCTCGTGATTCTCCTTTGACGATGCATCGTCCTGGGACATTCAAATGGATCATCCTTGATTTCAAGATCTCTTCTTCATCACTCTGATAGACCTCATTATTTGGATGCCATCCCATATCTTCATCCGTTTTTCCTAAAATATCATCAACAGATGAAAATCCATAATAATTCAAGAAATATTGACTGGCGCCAAGGAAACGACGATTCGTATCCTTCCAGAAGATTGGTAATGGTATATCTAACATCAAATTGTCAAAGAGTCGTGCCTTATTATAGACTTCGCTTAAGTCAGATCGACTCTCAACTGATAGATCTCTTGAATCAGCCATCGTCTTTGATTTAACAGCTTCATGATCCATCGTACGAATAACATAAATGATCTGATTGGCATTTGGTACAAGTAGAATGCGATGTGACATCCAGACATATGTTCCCTGATCATTCTGGGTTCTAAAGATATCACTAAGAATGCCATATTCATTCTGCTCTAATCGTGTTTTCAATGTTTTGGGATCAATAAAGGCTTCATAACGTTTTGCATCTGCCACAAAAATTGCCGGCAGAAGAGTGGTATAATTTCCCTTTTGATCACGAATCGTCTGTGCCGTACTCTGCGTTGCCGATGTCTCCATAAAACGAATAGAGCGAATCGTCATCTTTTTCGGATTGATCGTAAAGATATAGCGATAGAAGTAAGTCAAATTCATTAAGAGCTGATTTTCCCAAGTCAGCTTCTGTGCTTCCATGGCACGTTCAAAGACTTTGACCGCAAAAAGACTTCTTTCATTATATTTGCCAATGAGACGGTAACGAAGTAATCGTTCTCGATTGTGGAATGGTACTGTGACCTTCCCCTCATTTCCTGATTCAGTCGCGTATTTTCCAACTTTTAACAATTCACGGCTTACGACATTGTTAGAATCACTGATGAGTTTTTCTAATTGGGTCGGATCCGCAAAGCCGCTTTTTTCTATAATGTGAAGAAGGGGATCATTCACAAAGAGAAAATGATAAGCATTCTGATGATATTCAACGATAGCCAATGGAATATCGGTCATAAAGTTCACACTGCCTAAGCCATCGTAACAGATCTTCTCTTTTGCACTTTCAATGCCCAATCCTCTATTTGTACAATTCTGTAATGTTTCGTCAAATGGGAGTGGCTTACCAAAATAATAGCCCTGCATCTTTTCGCAGCCAGATTTCTTTAAAAATTCCACCTGTTCCTTTGTCTCAACACCTTCTGCCAATGTACGAATACTGATCTTCTTATCCATTTCAATAACTGAGGCAATAATTTCTCTTGAACGTTTTGAATCACTGCGTAAGAAGACCATATCCATTTTTAACAGATCAAAGAAATAATCCTTCAATAAATTCAGTGTTGAATAACCACTGCCAAAATCATCCATCCAGATCTCATAACCGACATCACGGAAAGCTTTTAAGACGTTTAAGACATCACTTTCTTTAGCTGTCAGCACACTTTCAGTGACTTCAATATGAAGCATACGTCTTGGCACATCATATGTTTTGACAAGTTTTTCAATCTCATTGAAAATATCACAGTAAATAAAATCATAACGTGACAAATTGATTGAAACAGGAATCTCTGGCAGGCCCTGCTTGTATCTCTCCGCAATAGCCATGACCACCTGTTTGATCACGCAAAGATCTAACTTCCAGATCAGATGGGCTTCTTCTAATGGTCCAATAAATTTGTATGGCGCTAACATTCCGTTTTCAGGATCCTGCCATCTCGCTAAAGCTTCCATTCCACAGATCTTATTGGATAAAGTACGAACGATTGGCTGATAGTAAACAACGATCCAGCCATTGGTGATTGCTTCATCAATATAGGAAACAACATATTCCGCTGTCTCTAAGCTATCACCAAGTTCTTTATTGTAATATGAGAAATACGTGCCAACATGTTTTCTATTTTCATCGGAAGCCATCTTGGCCTGATTCAAAATCGTATCAGCTCCAAGTTCATGATCACTCCAGATACAGGCCCCAATTGAACATTCAATATTCATTGGGAAGATCTTTCGAACGATCTCACGAGCATCTGCCGTACGTTCCTCCAGAGCATTAGTCGTTGTTAAGACCGCAAAGTGATCGGCATCCAAGTGAGCGACGACTTCACCATGGAAGAATGAAGATAATTCTTCTCCCATTTGATTTAA
>ONFH01000229.1 GCA_900317015.1 uncultured Erysipelotrichaceae bacterium
AAAGCATTTATAACAAACTTTAAATTACGTTTTGGAATACATAAGGGCAAGAATAAGATCAAGGACATAACTGATCAAAAACTGCGAATAGAATGTGGCAATACGTTCATCGGCAAGAGAGGCTTCACGATTTGGCAGTAAAATGAGAGCATCACTGACTTTATTAAGTAAATGATTGATTGCCGAGGTGATAGAAATGATCTTGGCACCTTTCTTGACAACGTTATTGATCGTCATTTGGAAATTTTCAAATTCAGCACTATAGGTCACAAACATCACTGTATCATTCTTTTCCACGCAATCAAGAATGTATTCTTCCTCATTATTGACAGTCGCAATGATCGGAAATTTATTGATCTTAATGAGTTTATTATTAAAACCTTCGCACGTTTTCTGCGTATCCCCAATCGCATAAATAAAGATACGGTTTGCCTTCATAAGAAGTTCAGCCGCTTTATTTAATGCATCGGGATCTAATAACGGCTGTATTTCATCTAAAGCGGTCTGATAAAGTGATGTGATATCATGAATGATCGTATGTGTTGGATCATCTTTTTTGAAGGGCTGATTGATGTCGACATCGTAATGAATATATTTTTGAAATTCGACATTCCTTGCTAAAGCAAGTTTTAAAGCTTTAAAGCCATCATAGCCAAGCTTACGGCAAATACGAATGATCGTGCCGTTGGAGACATATGTTTTCTCTTTGAGGACACCAATATTCATCTGTGAGACTTCCGCTTGATGCTCGTCAATGTAAGTGACGACATCCCATTCTGCATCGGTAAATAAGCTTTTATTTTTAAGATTCTTTGATAAAGATAATAAGTTTGTAGAAGGATTCATGGCAGGGCTCCTTTCTTTGTAAGTTATCTTAATTGTACATTAATCATGACTATTTTGTCCGCTTCTTTTGGTCATCTCTATAAAACACATCAATTTTTTTAAAAGGTTTTGTTTTTCTTGTATTGGCCATCTGACGTGCTTAAAATAGAAGTAGATAGAGAAGTTCATAAACATTTTTGTTATTTCTTAATACTAAATTTTGTAGTTTTTGTAGTTTTTCAGTTTTTTTATCTTATTTACTTTCTTTTTAAATCAATTAACTTCTCTAACCATTAGGGTCATCATTACGATGACCTCTTTTTTTGTATCCGGCCTTATAAGGGCCGATTAATAGGGAAATAATTGCAACATATTATTGATTGATGTATAATTTTTGGGAATATTATAAGGAGAGATATAATCATGATCGATATTGCAAGATTAAGAGAAGATCCTGATGCAGTCAGAGAAAATATTAAGAAGAAATTCCAGGATCATAAGCTTCCACTTGTAGATGAAGCATTAGAATATGATAAGAAACAGAGAGCTGCTATCACGAAAGCAAGTGAATTAAGAGCTTCTAAAAATAAAATCTCAAAGAGCATTGGTGCTTTAATGAGAGAAAAGAAGAAAGATGAAGCAGAAGCTGCTAAAGCAAAAGTTAAAGAAATCAATGCTCAGCTTCCTGAATTAGAAAAGGAAGAAAAGGAATATGGTGAAAAATTAAGAGAAGTTATGATGCAGATTCCTAACTTCATTGATCCATCAGTTCCAATCGGGAAAGATGATTCTGAAAACGTTGAAGTTCAGAGATTCGGTGAACCTAAAGTTCCTGATTACGAAATTCCTTATCATGCAGACATTATCGAAAGATGTGGCGGCATGGATAAAAAATCAGCAGGGAGAACATCTGGTGAAGGTTTCTATTACTTATTAGGAGATGTTGCTCGTTTACATGAAGCAATGATTGCTTATGCAAGAGACTTCATGATCGATCAGGGCTTTACTTATGCCATCCCACCATTCATGATCAGATCATCAGTTGTAGATGGTGTTATGTCATTTGAAGAAATGGATGCTATGATGTATAAGATCGAAGGCGAAGACTTATTCTTAATTGGTACATCTGAACATTCAATGATCGGTCGTTTCCAGGGACAGATCATTCCTTCAGAAGAATTACCAATTAGAATGACATCTTATTCTCCATGTTTCCGTAAAGAAGGCGGAAGCCACGGTCTAGAAGAAAGAGGTCTTTACCGAGTTCATCAGTTCGAAAAAGAAGAAATGATCGTTTTATGTGAACCTGAAAATTCTATGGAAGAATATGAAAAGATGTGGAAGTACACTGTTCAGGTCTTCAGAAACTTTGATGTTCCAGTTAGACAGTTAGAATGTTGCTCTGGTGACTTAGCTGACTTAAAGGTTAAGTCATGTGACGTTGAAGCATGGTCACCACGTCAGAAGAAATATTTCGAAGTTGGTTCATGTTCAACATTAGGTGATGCTCAGGCAAGACGTTTAGGAATTCGTGCTAAGAATGATAAAGGCACTTATTACTTACATACATTAAACAACACTGTTGTCGCTTCACCTCGTGGATTAATCGCAGTCATCGAAAACAACTACAATGAAGATGGCTCAATCAACATCCCAGAAGTTTTACAGCCATACATGGGTGGCAAGAAGAAAATCTTACCTAAGGATTAATACGAAAGCAGTTCAGGAGACTGAACTGTTTTTATTATAAAATTTTTTAAACGAAGGACACATATACGTTAAAATTAGCTATAAAAAAACATGCTTCTGAGAGTATTTGAAACGTATAGTTGATCA
>ONFH01000227.1 GCA_900317015.1 uncultured Erysipelotrichaceae bacterium
AAAACTATGTTATAGTATTTGCCGTAATATCAATTTTATAGATTGCTGGTAGTAGTCACCCAGGGTAAAAAAACTAATTGAAGTGGCTACATGCCGCTTTTTTTAGTTTGAGGAGGGGTATGTATGAAAAAACTTGATATTAAAACCATTGCTTTAAATGCCATTATTGCCGCTGCGTATGCAGCCTTAACATTGGTGTTAACACCTATTTCTTACGGGAGTATCCAGATGCGTATTTCGGAGATCATGGTCTTCTTCGCATTCTATAACCGTAAGTATATTCCAGGATTAGTGCTTGGCTGTTTCATTGCCAACTTAACTTCGCCACTAGGAGCTTGGGATATTTGCTTTGGTACCTTTGCGACATTGATCGCCGTCATCTGTATGTGGAAAGTTAAAAACAGATATTTAGGGGCCTTACTTGGTGGTCTTGTCAACGGTGTCATCGTTGGAGCAGAATTAACGATCGTCTTCAAAGAATTACCATTCTACTTAAATGCACTTTATGTTTTCATTGGTGAATTTGCAGTCTTAGTGATTGGTGCGTTTGTCTTTAGTGTGATTGAAAAGAACAGCACTGTTATGAAAGTGCTTGATGATCAGAAAGTCACTGCATAAAAATTGATCTATTGGGATACAAAAAGATGCCTTCGCGGCATCTTTTCTTTATCTGACAAAACCTTTTAACCAGTTTCTTTCTTCTTCTGTTAAATAGGAACTGATCGTCTCATAAACTTCCTTATGATAAGCATTTAATTCTTCGACCTGTTTTGGTGATAATAACGAGAAGTCCACACCATCAAGATCGATTGGCACCATTGTTAATGGCACGAACTTTAAGAACTGACCATATTCGCTAACTTCACTCTTTACGCATAAAAGTAAGTTTTCATGACGGATACCATGAGAGCCTTCGATGTAGACACCAGGTTCGTCTGATGTAATCATGCCTGGTTCAATACGAGCACTTTCATCATCGTAAGGACGGAATGCCTGTGGACCTTCATGACAGCTTAAGAAATGACCAACACCATGACCAGTGCCGTGTCTAAAGTCTAAGCCATATTCCCATAACGGCGCACGCGCAACGGTATCGAGATTGACGCCAGTCATGCCATAAGGGAAGACGATATTCATTAAGTTGAGCCAACATTTTAAGACGATCGTAAAGTCACGTTTTTCTTCATCGGTAATTGGTCCTAAGACAAAGGTACGGGTAATGTCCGTTGTCCCTTCTAGATACTGACCACCAGAGTCGATCATCAATAAGCCTTCCGGCTTGACTTCCGCATTATGATCAGCATCTGGTTTATAGTGAATGATGGCTCCGTTTTCCTTATAGGCACAGATCGTTTCAAACGATGGTTCAATATAATGTTCCTGTGCTTTACGGAACTCTTCCAATTTGTTGGAAATGCTGATCTCTGTATGATGACCAGTCTGAATGTTATGTTTTAACCAGTACATAAACTTCGTGACGGCGACACCATCTTTAATATGGGCATACGTGGCATTCTTGATCTCGGTTTCATTCTTGATCGCCTTGAAATACTGTGATGGATTTGTCTCATCATAGAATTCACAATGAATATTAGAGAAGAGCTTATAGTTGATAGCGCCTAAGTCCACTAATAAGGTGCCATCTAAAGCGGCCACATCATCATAGATGTCTTCATAGTCTTTAATAAAGACGTTCTTTTCCTTATAATGATCAATGATCGTTTGATCATAAGTTTCTTTTTGTAAATAGAGATAAGCCTTGTCTAAGTCAATGATCGCAAAGGCTAATGCCACTGGTGTGCAGGCAATATCATTGCCACGGATATTAAAGATCCAGGCAATATCATCCAAAGAGGCAATCAGATGATGGGTAATGCTATTGGCATCCATATAGTCTCGGATCCATTCCAGCTTTAAGGACGTATCTTTCCCATTGTACTTATTATCATATAAGAAGACTTTCTCATGAGAACGTTCGGGACGATCTTTCCAGATCTCTGTTAAGTCGATATCTTCAAACTTTAAGTCGAAGTCGAGATTTTCTTCGAGGTCGAGAATAAAGGACGCATTCATGACGCTGGCATCAAAGCCTAAGACATCATTTTCTTCCATGTTCTCTACTAAGAATTCCGTTAATGTAGGGACACCTGGCATACGACTCTTCATCAAGGTCACATTCTCAGGCAGCTGTTCACTCGCCTGGATAAAATAACGGCCATCAGTCCATAGCCATGCTTCGCTCTGTGAGACAAGCAGTGTCCCCGCTGAGCCGGTAAAGTGAGAGAGGTAGGCTCTAAACTGATAGAAGTCGCCGACCATTTCACTTTGATGATCATCGTCCGTTGGGACGATGTAATAGCTTAAGTGTTTTTCCTTTAATAATTGTTGCAGTTGTTCAATTTCATTCATTTCTATCACCCACTCATTATTATAACACTATTGTGATATCGATGCTTTTAGAAAACGTTTACATTTGGTATAATGGACCATATGGTGATAATATGAAGAACAATAGAGAGATCATGAAGCGTTACATGTACTATAACCTCAAAGATCGTGAAAACTTTAAATATGAAGAGGATCAGATGGCCTTTACCCAAGGGGCTTATCATGCCGCCATCTTTTTTTATAAGAATGACCTCATTGAAGAGGTCATTACCAAAGGTGATGTGACGGTCTTTTATTTATACTATCAGTTCACGACTTATGCCCATGGCAAGATGATGTTTGAAGCGATGTTAACGTGCTTAGAAGAGTTTAAAAAACAAAAAGAAAAACGGGTGCTGTTATGTTGCTCTGGTGGTTTGACATCAGCCTTCTTTAAGGCACAGATGGATGATTTCCTGAAACTCAATCACAAACATTGTCATATTGAGGCGAGTGCTGCCGAAGATGTTCCCATGTTAAAGGAACACTACGACTTGATCTTAGTGGCACCGCAGATGCGCTATCTCGTCAAGCATTTACAAAAAGAATTACCAGAAAGTACAGTGGAAGCCATTGATCCGCAGGTCTTTGCGACTTATGATTGTGCGAGGCTCTATGAACGGATCCAAGCTTTTTATCGAGGAAAAAATTCATGATTTCAATAGATTATGCAATCTTACATTTTTATCACAATCTAGCCGTAGCCACACATGGCTTCTTAACGCCATTCATGAATTTCGTCAGTGCTTCATGTAACTTAAGAAGTGGCTATCCGATCGTCATCTTTGCGATCATTCTCTTATGTTTCAAGAAGACAAGAAAGATGGGCATTGGCGTACTGGTCGCCATTCTTCTTTGCCAGATCTTCCAGGAACAGTTATTAAAACGCTTGATTGCCAGAGCACGTCCTTATAATTCCGGCAATGCCACACTCGTGTCCTGGTGGAAATATGTCGGGTCCGTCTCAGAAGGAAAAACATATTCCTGTCCATCTGGTCATGCCACGACCATGATGGCGACGATGATGGTGATGTTCTTAATGACACGAAAGAAGTATTCCTGGCTCTTTATTTTAACGGCCATCATTATTGGTATAAGCCGTAATTATCTGATGGTCCATTATCCTAGCGATGTTCTACTTGGTTGGATCGTTGGCGGTTTGATCGGTTACTTGACGTATCGTTTGATGACTTACAAAAAGATACAAGAATAGAAAAAGAGTATGCATGCACATACTCTTTTAGTTAAGATCACCAAAGTTTCCTAAGCGAACATTTTGCAAAATATCTTTTGTTTTTTGATCACACCAGAAACGCAGTTCTCGTTCACGCCCGCAGGCATAGGAAGACAGCTTAGAAAGTGTGATGGAATGATAACCAGGATGGGTCATCATTTCTAAAACACCGGTGTTCTTATGGATGACTTCCTGTAAAAGTGCTTGATCACAAAGCTTGTCTTTCATATGGAACAAGTGGATCTTACGTACCTGATCATTGCGGGTCGGCAGATCATATTCCTTTGCAATCGTCTTATAGACTTCGGAATATAATAAATGAATGTTATGGTGGCTATCGATGTGATCGGGCTTATGGCCGGTGAGGGCGATAAAGCGTTCGATCTGTGCTTTCCATTCCTCGTAGAGCTCTTCTTCATTGATCATGATCCGATCAAGGTATTCATTACGTTTACGAAAACGCCCATCTTTTAAAAAGCTCTTACCACTTGTGAGTGGTGTACCAAAGGTGACGTTCAAATGGACACCAACGCCTAAGGAAGTGTCCTTGAGACGTTCTAGTTCTTTTGCAATATGGGGCTGGTTCATGAAAACGGTGGTGGAAGTGATCAGACCTTCTTTTGATCCATGAATGATCCCGTCATCGACGGATTCGCACATGCCATAATCATCGGCATTGATAATCAATAAATCAATCATATATTTCACACCCTTTCATTCGTATTATTGCAAAAAAATAATCATAAGTGTAGAATTAGTGCAAAATGGTGCAAAAAAGGAGGCCAATTCATGAAAGAAATTATTGTCGCATCGACGAATTCGGGAAAGATCCGTGAGATCAAAGCGATGCTTGATCAAATTGGAATCGAAGTTAAGTCCGTCAAGGATGTCCTTGGTTATAATCCAGACATCGAAGAGACCGGAACGACGTTTGTAGAAAATGCGCTGATCAAAGCTGAAACAGTGATGAAATTAGTGAATCGTCCCGTTTTAGCAGATGATTCAGGACTAGAAGTCGATGCTTTAGACCGTAAACCAGGCATCTATTCATCACGCTGGATGGGTGAAGATACATCTTATGATATCAAGAATCAGAAGATCATTGATTTAGTCAATGCGTCAGGTAAACCACGTACCGCTCGCTTTATTTGTGCGATGGCCTTATGTGAACCAGGACAAAAGCCGATTACGATCGAAGAAAGCTTTGAAGGTGAGATCTATGATCATATTGCTGGTGAGAACGGTTTTGGTTATGATCCAATCTTCTATTTCCCACCATTACATAAGACAAGTGCCGAAATGAGCATGGAAGAAAAGAATGAACATTCTCATCGTGCCAAAGCTTTAAAGAAGTTATATAAGATTTTAAAGGAGAAAGATTAATATGAATCATATTGTCTTAGTACATCCAGCTATTCCTCAGAATACTGGAAATATTATGAGAACATGTGTGGCGACACATTCGAAATTACATTTAATTAAGCCTTTAGGCTTCTCATTAGATGATAAGCACATGAAGAGAGCCGGCTTAGATTATATTAAAGATCTTGATTTGACAGTTTATGACTCATGGGAAGAATTCGAAGCCAAGAACCCTGGTCATTATCATTTCTATACCCGTTATTCTAATCGTACATATACTGAAGAAGATTACACTGAAGAAGGGGATCATTACTTATTATTTGGTCATGAACATGATGGGATCCCTCATGATATCTTACGTGCCCATCTTGATGAATGTGTGCGTATTCCGATGTATGCGGATTCTCGTTCTTTGAATTTATCCAATACCGTTGCGATTGGAATTTATGAATGTTTACGTCAGCAGGATTTCCCAGATCTTGTCCGTCATGAAGTCCAGAAGGGTGAAAACTTCCTTGTCGAGGAATCAGATACTGTAAGACCTTAATGAGCTATTTCAATTTATTTAAAAGAAGAACGGTTCTCACATCGCTTCTGTTAAGTCTGTGGGTCATTGTCTTAGCCATCTTTATCGTGACTTACATTCCCTTTATTTATCAGATGAATGTGAGCTCTTATGGCATCAATACCCATGTCGGACTGACAAATCAACAGATCGTTAAAGCTTATACAACGATCTGTAATTACTTGTCGATCTTTACGTTTGGTGATTTGAAAGTGCCATACTTTCATCTTACTAAGCATACATTGATTCACTTTCGTGACTGCAAGCATCTCTTTGCCTTTTTCTGGTTCTTCTTTGTCGCAGGGGCTTTTACCCTATTGTATTTGATCTATAAGCAGTACAAGGATCGTGATTTCAGCTTCTTGAAATTAACGGTCGTCATTACGATTCTGATCATTGTCTTCTTTGGCATCGTAGCGGCTTTAGATTTTGATGATGCTTTTGTGATCATGCATAAGCTGCTCTTTAGAAATAACTACTGGCTGATCGACTGTGCCAAAGATCCGGTCATCTGGATTTTCCCAGAACAGCTTTTTGACCAGTTATTGATCACGATCTTAGTGATCATCGGTGTGGTCAATGCCTTATTCTTAGGCGTCTATCATTTTTATAATCAGAAGATTCTTAATCACTAAGAATCTTTTTATATTTTTAAAAAGAATTGTATTTGGAATGTAAGAAATACTTAAGAAAAATGACAGAAAAAGTAAAGAAAATATGGTCAACCTTAAAAAAATCTGATAATATGTGCGAGAGGTGACAAAAATGAGTTGTCAGACGTTAGCGCCTGAATCATTATCACATTACGATCTCGCCATTATTATTTCGACTTATCAGTCACAGCTGCTTCTAAGTCGTCATAAGAAGAGCGTGAATTGGGAACTGCAAGGCGGTCCCATTCAGGAAGGGGAAACATTTCTCACGGCCGCAAAAAGGATCTTAGTGGAAGAATCTGGTGCTGTAACTTATAATTTACAGCCTCTTTGTGATTTCGTAATTGATGATGAAAAGAAGCTAGAAGGGATTTGCTTTATGGCAAATATCTACGATCTCGGACAATTAGGGGATTGTGAAATGAAGGAACGGAAGGCTTTTGAAGAACTGCCAGAAGGGCGCCTGATGTATCCTGAACTTACATCATTATTAATAGAGAAAAAAAGAGAATTTGAGGATCAATAGATGATCACAAGTTCTCTTTTTGCTTGAGAATGAAAAAGTCACATAAAAATATTT
>ONFH01000225.1 GCA_900317015.1 uncultured Erysipelotrichaceae bacterium
AATAAAATCATGAACTTTGATGATTTTAAGTTTTTCAATCGCCATTTCATGAGATAGTTCTAATTTTTATTAAAAAAGGCCTATTTAACCCTATCTAAGCCTCAACTGCATGCAGTTTTCCCTGATTTTGGGCGCAGTGTGCCTGTCGATCCTGTGAGTTGTATTTCACAAGCTTGCCCACGTTGTATGCTAATACTTTAAAATGAAAGAACATGCGAGTAGCTCTAAGACCTCTGCTTGGTATTCTGTCTACGTTAAGCTTTCTTCTGAAGACTGAAGGAATTCCCTCAATGGCATTGCGAGCCTTCTGCAGCTTCTTATATTCATCAGTGCCCATCTATCTGGCAATTTTAGCTCGGCTGATTGTTGTTTCACTTAAAACAACAGTGGCAGTCTTCTTATGAATTTTTGCTTTGCACTTGTCCTTTAAAGGGCAGTTTTCACATTTGTTCTTATCGAAAGTGGAGCGGATATGACCGTTTTTACTGCGAGTGCTTCTAATAGGTGCATAACCTTTTGGGCATTCAGTAACAACGCCGTCTTCAGTCTTGAAATCAGCTATAGCCTGATCAGGGACTTTACTCTTTAAATCAGTGGAAACTAAATTAATATTCTTATCTTTGGCTTTCTTTCTGTTCTTTTCGCTTTCAAATCCAGCATCATTGATCATTGTTTCTTCGTCATCGTTAACTTTGTTTTCAATATAGTCTTCAGCAAACTGAGTGTCGGCATATGTGTTCTGCTGGCAGTCCGCATCGCAGATGAGACTTCTTTTAGTCTCTTCTTCGACAACTTCTGCTACATTGCCGACATAGCCAGTATTGTCGCCATATTTCTTTCTGTATGTAGCATCTGGATCACTTGGATTTTGCAGACTCGTAGGCTTGATTTCTTTCTTGTCCTTAAGTTCAGGATTTCCATCTTCCCCAGGCTTGGACTGTTCATTAATAAGACGAATTAACAAGCGATATTCATTAGTTTCAACAAAGCGGTCATCATTCATGAGTGCTTTTAATCTGAGAGCATCAGCAAAAGAAGCACCAAGACGATCATTAAGCTGTTCATCCTTGGCATAGTAGATGACCTTGTTATAGTCATCATCCTTAAGATAATGCTTCATATCATCTGGTATTAATGATTCATCAGTTTTGTTTAGTAACTTAATGCAGTTTGCAACAACTGTGTAGACAAGTTCAAGGCGTGTCATATTCTTAACGTTGGCAGCAATCATGAAAGAATCCATTCTCTTAAGGTTAGTATGAATTTTAAGAAAATCTCTGAACTTTTCATTTAATTCATCCATTTCTTCTTTGAGAAGGTCAGTATTATGTTCACTGTCATAGTTATTAAGTCTTTCTCTAAAACGGCTGAATGTTCGATCACTGACAGGCTGATCCTCACATGATGTTGAATGGAGAGCATATTGAAATCTTACATCACAGCAGATTGATTCAACCAGCTGATCATCGCTCAATCCGGTAAACTCCTTAAGAATAAGAGCACCAATGATGAAGTTAATTGGCGTATTAGGTCTTGAATTTTTACCGGAGCTGTAGAGAACAGAAAACCTTTCCTCATTAATGCATGGAAAGACAATCTCAGCAAAATCCTTAGCCCATGATCTTGAAACAATACGCTGGTTCCTTGGTGTTAAGGTGTTAAATGAATCAAAAATTGACAGATTATCAACATTATTTTTTCTAAAAGACATATGACCACTCCTATTAGTATTAATAAATAAACATCCTCAAGTATTATACCACTAATAAGGATGGTCTACACTTGCTGGAAATGTTAAATATTACTTTTGACACCCTAACCATGTTATTGTATTATCTTTTCCTGATGGACAAGTATCATTCATAGAAAGAAGAAAATGATTTTTATATGTAAAAGTTTTTTCATCAGTATCATTTAAATTTGTTCCGTATTCATAAATTTTACCGATCAATCCAGATGAATTATAACGAAAGTCTTCTGTGTAATTGAGCTCATCGTTAGAATAATATTTCTTTTGATCAATGACAACGACGTCTTGACTTTTTGCTTTCACTGATGAATTAGAATTTGTCATTCCAAGTCCAACACAAGCAATCGTTAATGATACAACACATAAAGCAATGATCATAGGCGTTTTCTTTGACGTTGTCTCTTTAACATCTTGTTCTACTTGCTTCTGTTTATGATCAGTCTCTTTATGAGATGCTTTTACATGCGCACTTTCTGGCATTTTAGATTCTTTGATGATTTTTCCTTCTATGACCTTTTCAGAAGGTTTTAAAGCTTTACCACAATAAGGACAGAACTTAACTTGATCACTGACCTTCTTCCCACAATATTTGCAATACATATTTCTTCTCCCTTTTACGATTGAATCATTTAATTGATCTTGATTTCTAATTGTATCTTACTCGATATTGATTACGAGAAAGGGGAGCTGTCATAAATAAACGGGATTTTGTCATTTTTTGTAGAGCACTCTTATTGAAAATAGGTGTGCAGCCATGAATGATGGCGCACACCTAAAGGAATGTGATTGATATATGCAATGTGTTTTATAATGAGATCACTATAAAGCACGATTGTTTTCCATGATGAAAGGCTTTGCTGTTGGCTGATTCTGATCCACATCATATGTATTCATCAGATAGCTTTTCAGCTGTTTTTTAGAACGTAGTTTGACGACCTGATAAGGGGCATCAAAAGCTAACTTTTCTACAAAGAGATAACCGTTTTGTGAAGGTAAAAGGACACCTGTATGACCAACAAAGAGATAGTCTTCATTCTTAGAAAAATAGCTATGCATAACAACAGAAATAAGTGTTGCCTGACATTTCTTATATGAGATACCTCTTTGTTTCATGGACTGCTGATATCTCTTTCTTTGATAAGTGATATTCTTAGTTAGCTTTGTACTAGTGGCTGCATAATAAGTGGTGAAGTTCTTCTTCTCTTGTTTTGTGAAATAAGGACGAGGCTGATCATCAAATGAAGACTGATCCATTAGCAATGTTTGATAAGTATCCTTAGCAGATTTACTAATGCGTATTTTATCTTTCATAAGCGTATAAGCTGTTATACGACAGTTATTACCGATAAATGTTCCTTGGCTCTTTTCCCATAATTCTGACTGTTTTACACTATCATAATTAGGGGTAGCTGTTGCGTAGCCTTTCTTAATTAAAGATGTATTTTTGATGGCTTTATTATAAGCATTAACATCCTCAAAAAAACGATCGACATTTCTTTTTGTTAAGCCATCCTTTAACATGATTTTTCGTACACCCTTTTGGGTTGCCTGATCGACGAGATTAGAATAGGTGATGGCCTGGCTCTTTGCAAAGGCAGGACTAATAGATAAGATCATGCTCATCATCAGGGTAAAGATTAATGTTTTCTTCATAATATTTTTATTCCTCCATTCATACTATAGAGGATCTCAAGAATGAAAAGGTGACAAACAATCTTAAAAATTTTTTGAAATAAGGAATAGAGACGGAATACATATCCTTATCAAGTCCCATGCTTTCGCATAAGGCCATATTAATAGGAATATTAGTAGCAGAACTTCTTGTAAAGAAAGCTGTCAAACCACTTTCTTTTAAACACTTAAGAACGAGTGGATAAGGATTACGATGTAAATGTAAAAAGGCAATAAATGGATCGACCACTAATGAGACACTAACATACAGCCCACTAAAAGTAAGAGCACTTTTCCATAAGTCGTAAACACGGTTAAACCATTTGTAGAGACAGTTTTATAAACTAAGCCCATGAACCCCAAATGGGGCAAGATTAATAATTCAGCGGACTAACTGGAAAACGGCGTCAGATACGCTTTGCATGAAGGTACGACTGCTATCAGAAGCATATCTTTTCATCGTTCAACCAAATAACACCGCCCAGAATAACATCCCAATATAATTGGCATTAGTTAAGGCATCAAAAGGATTAGCAATGATGTTCATTAAGACATTACGAACAACTTCTCCAATGCCTTGTGGCACGGCACTTGCTTTTGCGGCTTTTGAAAGTACTAGTGTGATAGGAAATAAGAAACTTCCCGCAACAGCAACGACAGCAGCTAAGAAGGTACTTAGCATATAGAGATAGATGACCATCGCAAAACGTCGATCAAG
The DNA here is from genome assembly GCA_900317015.1 of uncultured Erysipelotrichaceae bacterium. Classification (GTDB taxonomy): domain Bacteria; phylum Bacillota_I; class Bacilli_A; order Erysipelotrichales; family Coprobacillaceae; genus Intestinibaculum. The sequence goes on from ONFH01000225.1 coordinate 4,140, forward strand.
TCGACTGCTTTTTTGTGCTAAGGCGCCAGCGACTAAGACAAAGACAAGAAGAGCAATCGCTTTTAAGGATCCGACAAAAAGATCACCTAATAAACTGATCCCACCTAATTTTGGTATTGTTAAAGCTAGGATCACACCAATCACAAGGTCGGCAATGATACGTAGAATGAGGCTTGTTGCTGTATATTTCTTGGCCACATTCTTTAAGAAACTAAGAATTGTCATGCATTTTCCTCCCATATAGACAAAAAACACGCGTTATTCTACCATGGTAACAAGATTATCGATTTTATGATTTATGACAAATTTTATAAAAAGAAATTTGTAAGAGTGATGATCAATGGGGAATGTGGTGGTATGACGGCACTTAAAGATGTGAATGGGAAAAAGTTCCTAAAATTTGTGACAATAAATCAAAAAACGTAGAAAATATGGTAAAATGGTGACATAGATTTTTGAGGTTTGATTCAATGGAACATTTTATGACATCCTTCTGTCATAAAATGACAAATTCATCTATTTTTTGAGGAAAAGAGTAAGATGACAATGAAGGAAAAAAGAATTTCCTTGAAAAAATTCACGTTGCGTGAATATTGGGGGAGGGAAACTTATGAATAAGATCAATGTGAAGCGTGGATATGTTATCCCGGTGTTTGCGATGATTGCCAAATGGGGCTTGATGGCCTCGGTGTTTTACTTAGGCAAGACCTATTTGAAGTTCACGAGTCTTAAAGCGTTTGCTTATTCACTGACTGTATTACCATTTCATCTTATACTTATTTTCTTAGGATTATTACTTATTCGTCTCATTATGTATTTATGGGAGTATGGGATCCATAAAGACATTAATACGATGGCCTGCTTTGTCGAAGGGACAAAAGAGCGTAATTTCAACTTTGGCCTTTATGTTGGCTTAAGCTTGATTACCTGTGATCTTTATACGCTTTATTATTGTCTTAAACAGGGCAAAAGGTTAGAAAAGACAAGTGATTTCTTTGAAGGACTCACAGTTACTAAAGGATCTACCTATATCCTTTTATGGGGTTTAGGCATGCTACTTTTGATGACGAGTCAAAGCTTTGTCTGGATCCTTTTAACAAGCAATGTGAATCGCATTGGTCCGTTTTATAATCGTTATCTTTATATGGATGATGAAGAGAATGCACGTGAGGAAGCACATGAAGAAAGCTTTGATTACCATTATGATCCTTCTACAGGTGAAGCTATTGAAGATGACAATCAGGGCGAGACATTAAGATATACGCATCAATTGTTATTTAATAGTGGGGAGTATGCCGGCTGTGTCATTGATTTAGCCAATCGTGAAACGATCGTGCTAGGAAGAGATGGAAACGAAGTGAATTTGGTCTTTCAAAGCAGGAAGATTTCTAAAAAACATGTTTCCATCACTTTTAGCAATCGTGCGGGTGGCTTTATTGTTCATGATTATTCAAGTAATGGAACATACTTTCAAAATGGCATGCGCTTACCAAAAAATGAAGATGTGGTGTGTCCGGCGAGTACGATGATTAATTTGGCACTCACTGATAATATTATCACTTTATTATAAGGGGAAACTTATGATTGAAGAACGTTATACGATAAAAAATGAATTACAAAAAGATGAATCTCATACCCTTTATGAAGCCTTTGATGAGATCTTTGAAAGAGATGTTGAACTCTTAGAAACAGATGATCTCATGCATCTTCATGAAATGGTCGAGAAGATTTTCAAAGAAACAAGTATCTTTCATTACTACAGTGCTTTTATAGAACATACGACCGTTTATTACGTCATCAAAGGGACCCCTGAGGTCACCTGTGTGAAATCGATGCCTTTAGATGATGAAGGGCTAACTGCTTTGATGGATGGTTTTGATGGCCTACTTAATAGCTATCATAAAAAGGGCCTCTACTTTAAGCATTTATCCTTAGAGTGGCTCTATGTTGATAAAGAGGGGAAGTATCATTTATTACTGCCTGCCTGTGAAGTGAACACGATCTCACAAGAGCTAGGGGAAAAGGAAATTTATCATGAGCTTTATGCGATCATGACCGGAAAGACAAAAGTAAGTCCACAAGGTCTCGATTATATCAAAGAACATTACACACAAAGTGTATTTGAACATTTAACAAAGAAAATTTAGAAGTAAGGGAGAAATGAAAAATGAAATTAGTACAGTGTCCAAATAAGCATTATTATGATGCCGATAAATATAGTGATTGTCCAATCTGTCACCCCGAAGTGACTAAAGGAAGTCAAGCTAGTGTTCCTAAAGACTATCCTAATGAAGAAGCAACAATGCCACTTTATGAAGAAAAGACAAAGGCATCAGAGAAAAAAGAGGTCAAGCCAGAATTTACGATGCCTCATGATCATGAAAAAGAAGAAACAAAACCGCTAGAAAAGCCAGTGACTCATGAAGAGTCATTAGCTGATATGATCAAGAATGCCAGTGCCACTTTAACAATTGATGAAGATGATGATAAGACTGTACCATTTTATGCAAAGAAAGATGATACGGGCGCCATTGGTCGTGGTTATGTCGTAGGCTGGTTAGTCGGAGTCAAAGGGGCTCCAATGGGCAAGAGCTTTGAAATCTATGCCGGCAAAAATACAATTGGTCGTGGCTCTGATAGTGATATTCAGATTGTTGGTGATCGTTCCATTGCCAGAGTGAAACATGCGATTGTGATCTTTGATCCAAAATCACAGGATTTCATTGCTATGCCGGGGGAAAGTCGTGAACTATATTATGTCAATGGGGATCTTCTTTTATCCCCAAGAAAGTTACAAAACAATGATCGCTTATCACTTGGGGAAAGTGAATTAATGCTGATGGAATTATGTGGAGAAAACTTCAGCTGGGAAGAGGAAGAAGCCAAGTAACCTTAAGAAAGGAACGTGTGTATGAAGTATTGTTTGAACTGTTTTGAACAAATTGATGACAATTTAGAAGTCTGCCCTCATTGTCACTATCATATGAATACGCCACCTGAAAAGCAACAGTATCTAAAACCAGGGGCCGTGTTTGATGAACGTTATATTATCGGAACAGCCTTAGGCTCAGGTGGTTTTAGCGTCACCTATAAAGCCTTTGATGCTAGCCTCAATAAGATCGTTGCGATTAAAGAATATCTGCCGATGGATGTCTGCACCCGTGCGGCCAATTCTGAAGAGGTGATTGTCTTTAGTGATGAAGAAAAAGCAAATGCCTTTCTTGAAGGAAAACAGAAGTTCTTAGATGAAGCCAAGCGTATGGCTCGTTTCCAGGGTGAAGGACATATTGTCCAGGTCTATGATACGATTGAAGCTAATAATACCTGCTATATCGTCATGGAATATCTTGATGGACAAACGCTTGAAAGCTATATGTTAGAAAAAGGAAAATTGCCTGAAGAGGAAGCCATCAAGATCATCGTACCGGTCTTAGAAGCCCTTGAAAAGATTCATGCGAAGTCAATGCTTCATCGTGATGTGTCCCCAAGTAATATCATGCTTTTAAAAGATGGGGATGTGAAGCTACTTGACTTTGGGAGTGCCCGTTATAGTAATAACTCAGAATATTCTCGTTCTCTGACGGTCTTATTTAAAGAAGGCTATACTGCTGAAGAACAGTATTATACAAATGGTCATCAAGGACCATGGACCGATGTTTATAGCGCCGGGGCCACTTTATATTATATGATCACTGGGGTAAGAGTTGATAGTGCCCTTGATCGTAAGGTCAATGATACGATTGTCTTTCCAAGTTTACTCGCACCGGTTCATCGCAATGTCGAAACCGCCATCATGAATGCTTTGACAACGGATTATCGTTTACGTACGCAAAGTGCTCATGAAATGAAAGCGGAATTAACTTCTATGACGAGTGTCTCCATGCGTTATACAAGAAAGAGCTTATCAGATTCTAATCTGATTCCTAAGCCTTTACGTATTATTGCTCCGGTTGCTATCATCTGTTTGCTTGTCTTCATGGTGGCCGTTTCTAATGGCGCTTTTATTCACTTTGATGAAAAGTATACAAGTATCAGTGATGAAAGTGCACAGGTTCCAGCAGTGGTGGGAAAAAGTGCTGAAACAGCCAAGCATGATTTACAACAAAGAGGGATTACACCCGATATTACGATGATCAATGCGCCTAATGAAAAAGCCAATACCGTTGTAAGTCAGAATGTAAGAGCCGGGACAATTCTAAAAGGCAAGAATCCCACAGTAAATATGGATGTCGCCACCGGTTCGGTGGAGATCCTTATTCCTAATTATGTGGGTCTAAAGTATACCGACTATGTGAAGTCACTCAAAAAGAATGGCTTAACAAAGATCGTCATCAAGCAAAAGAAAAGCACGCTTTATGAAAATGGAGCCATCCTTTCTTTAGAAGGTGAAGATGACGAAGGAAAGCCTGTCAATGTAGGCGTCAATAAAGAATTCAATACCGCCAATAAGCTGGTCATCTATGTTTCAAAAAATGATACGAAACAAACAAGTACCAAAGTGACGGTACCAAGTGTTCTTAATAAGTCATTAAGTGATGACTCATTTACTGATTTAAAAAAGAATCAATTAAAACTTATTGTCGATGCTTATGTTTCAAGTAGTCTTCCAACTCATACAATCTTTAAACAGATCACCAAAGGGGCAGTCAATAAAGGAAGCGTTATTCATGTACAGGTTTCCGCAGGTAGTGAAAGTATGAAAGTCCCTGATGTGCGTGGTCTTAAAAAAGCAGAAGCGATTAAAGCTTTCAAGAAAGCGGGTATTAAAAGCAGTCAGATCAAGGCTGAAAAACAGGTGAGCACGACTGTTAAGAAAGGCTTAGTGGCAGCTCAGAATGGGACACAGAATGCCTTAGTGAGTGAATCGGCTATTATTCATTTAGCTATTTCAAGAGGCTTTAATGTGCCTAATGTCGTTGGTGAAGATCAAAAGACTGCCATTATGACAATTAAGAAAAATGGTCTCAAAGTGAAGAAGCATTATGCTTATCATAAAGGGTATAAAGATGACAAGATCATTTATACATCGCCTAAAGGAACAGATTATGTTTCTAAGGGGAAGACGATTGATGTCTATGTCATGAAGACCTATGATACAATCAATGCTTCAAGTTATAAAGGCAAGAGTTCCTCTGATGTTGCAAAGAGCTTAAAGAAGAAAGGCTATACAAAGATTAAATATACGTCTAAACATAGTGATTCTGTTGGATCAGGAAAAGTTATTTCAGTAAGTCCAGATGGTAAACATAAACTCAATGCGAAGATTACTATTACTGTTTCTCTTGGTTCTAATAAGCAGACGATCAAAAAAGATACGACAACTGCCGATACAACGAAACACTCTTCGACAACGTCTAATAACACCCGTACTTCTAATAATACCAGCAGTTCAAGTGGCACAAGCAACTCAAGTAGAAGAAGTGCAAGTAGTTCAAATAGTTCAAATAGAAGAAGTACAAGTCGTTCAAATAGTTCAAATAGAAGAAGTACAAGTAGTTCTAGCTCATACAATAAGAAGACAACTCGTTCAAGCAACAGCTCATCAAGTAAGAAATCGACAAATCGTCATTCTTCAAGTAGATCAAGTTCGAATAAGAAGTCTAGTTCAAGCGGTAGCTCAGACCACTATGACACAAGTAAAGCAAAGACTTATTATGATGTATAAGCAAAGGAATTCTTTCCTTTGCTTATTGAAATAAGGAGATGGAGATATGGATGTACAAACAAGTACCAATTTAGGAAATCGTTTAGGCAATGAAGATGCCTTAGGTTATAAAATCATCGATGATCGTGCGCTATTTGTTTTATGTGATGGCGTAGGTGGGGAGTCTCATGGTGAAGTGGCGAGTGCTTTAGTGAAGGACAGTTTACTAGATGATTTTGCACATCATTACACGAAAGATTTTTTAGATGAAGCGATTCTACATGCTCAGGAACGTTTACTAGAGAAACAGAAAGAAGAACATGAGAATGGGATGAAGACAACCTTAACGGTGTTATTGATTGAGGGACATGTGGCACAGTATGCGCATGTGGGTGATTCTCGTATCTATCACTTTGAAAAGGATAAAATTGTGTCACGTACGATGGATCATTCAGTGGCACAGATGTTAGTGCTCTCTGGTGATATTAAGGAAAAACAGATCAGAAATCATCCTGATCGTAGTGCCTTACTTCGTGTGATGGGCATGGAATGGGATGAACCAGCTTATAGTAAGAGTGATCGTTTTTCGATTGGTGATGAGAGTGCGTTCCTTTTATGTTCGGATGGATTCTGGGAACCAATCACAGAAAAAGTGATGATGAAATGTTTAAAAAAGCATACTTGTAAAGAGTGGCTTGATGGAATGAATGAAGCGATTGAGAAGAAGATTAAGAAAATAAATAATGCGGATAATTACTCCGCCATCGCTCTTAAGATCGGCGAGTAACTGTTTAGATAAGGATGGATGAATTATGGATAAACAAATGAAAAGATGTCCTCGTTGTTTTGAAATGAGTTTTGATGGTGAAGTTTGTCATAAATGTGGCTTTGAAAGTGACATGACCAGACTCGGTGATGCCCTGCCTTACTTTACTGTGCTTCATGATCGCTACCTTGTAGGGGTGCCACTAGGTCAAGGCGGCTTTGGGATTACTTATAAGTGTCTTGATCAAAAGACAAATAAGATTGTCGTGGTCAAAGAATACTTTCCAAAGTTTCTTAATCTTGAACGTGTGGATCTCGCTGAAATGTCACCTGATGCCGTTGGTAAATTCAAACATGGACAGAAACGTTTTAAAGAAGAAGCAGATTTACTGATGCAGTTAAGTCGTCATGGCTTTCAGTATATTATTAGTGCCTTTGATAGCTTTGATGAAAATGGGACGAGCTATTATGTTATGGATTATATTGAAGGTATCTCATTAAAGAATCTTTCTAAGCAGTATCGCTTATCACAGGAAGACTTACTTTCTATTTTTGATAAGATTGGTCGTGAACTTGATACGATCCATAAAGAACTGCACTTACTTCATCGTGATATTTCACCAGATAATATTTTAATTGATGCCCATTTACATCCAATGCTTATTGACTTTGGGGCAGCGAAGTCCATGGATGATGAAAATGCTTTTACGGTTGTATTAAAGAAGCATTATGCGCCACTAGAACAATATTCTAAGACAAAGAAGCAGGGGCCTTATACGGATGTCTATGCTTTAGCCGCAACTTATTATTATTTAGCGACTGGACACTTTGTTTTAGAAGCACCAGAACGATTGATGAATGGTCCTAATAAACCATTGGATTTTCATGGCGCAAATCTTCCTGACTATGTGAAAAAAGCTTTAGAAAAGGCATTAGTGATCAAGCCAGAACAACGTACTCAGTCAGTAGCCGAATTTTTAGCGAACTTAGAAAACAAAGCCCAGGCTCATGCCTATGTAAGAATTGGTGACAAGACTTATAAAGTAGAAGAACAGGGCATTCGTATAGGACGTAATGAGGATAATGATATTACTTTACCTCATCATCAGATCACAAAACATCATATGAAGATTACTTATGATCCAACGCTTGATGTCTTTGTGATTACTGATCATTCTACGAATGGCACATTTGTGAATGGGTCATTCTTATCAAGAGATACAATACAGGTGAAAGCACCTGTAACGATCAATTTACCAGGAATCCTGGAGGAAATTAAATGCGAGGTTGAATATGAGTGATAAAGAAGATACAGTGATTTTACGTGAACAGACATTACACACTTGTTCGAGCATCGTTTTAGGACAAAGAAAAGACCAGCAGGATTCTTTGAATATTATGGAGAAGGATGCGAATACGAAGTTATGTATTATTGCCGATGGGATGGGTGGTCTCAAAGGTGGTAAGCTGGCGTCTTCAAGTGCTGTGAATGCTTTCTGTGGTCATTTTATGGATGATGAGATTACTAATATTCCTTCATTTCTTTATAATCAGGCGATTGCTTGTGATCATATGATTGCGGATATGGAAGATGTCGATGGCAATCCTTTGCAGGCTGGCTCAACACTAGTAGCTGCCTATGTGCATGAAAATCAACTTAATTTCGTATCAGTCGGTGATAGTCGTTTATATTTATTTAGAAATAAAGAATTAGTTCAGGTCACTAAGGATCATAACTATTTCATGATCTTAAAAGAAGCCAAAGATAATATGAGTGAAGAGATCTATAATGAAGAACTCAAAAAAGGGGAATCATTAGTCAGCTATCTTGGGATGGATGGTCTTAAGTATATTGAGATTTCTAAAGAACCAATTAAACTCTTACCACACGATTATTTATTAATGTGTTCGGATGGTCTTTATAAACGTCTAAGTCATGAAAAGCTAACAGCTATTATGATGGATGTGCCATTTGTAGGAATAGAACATACGGTTAAGATGTTACAGGAAGAAGCCGCTATGGCTAAAGGTCGCAAGCAAGATAATACGAGTGTAATTGTAGCGGGATATTATTAGAAGGAGGGAAACTTATGATTTGTGGAAATTGTTTTAAAGAGTTCGACGAAGAATTAGGTGTCTGTCCTTACTGTGGTCAGATTGTAAAAGAAACAGAATCGTATTTCTTAAAGCCAGGGACAATCTTAGATAGTCACTACATTATTGGGAATGTCATTGGTCATGGTGGTTTTGGGATTACTTATAAAGCTTATGACAAGACCCTTGATTTGGTGGTCGCTATTAAAGAAAACTTTCCTCAGGACTTTGTAGCCCGTGAACCTGATAGTAGTCAAGTTTATCTCTATAATACACACGTTATTAACGAATATCAGCACGTAACACAGAACTTCTTAAATGAAGCACGTAGTGTGGCCATGTTAAAAGAAAGTAAGAATATTGTCAGAGTCTTAAACTACTTTGAAGAAAACAATACCGCTTATATGGTCATGGAATATTTGAAGGGTGTCACTTTAAATCAGGTCTTAAAGACTTATAGTGATGAACATAAGTTATTTCCTATTGATACAGCTTTACAAATCGCCTCAGCGATCTGTGATGCCTTAAGTGTTGTGCATGCCGGAGGGATTATTCATCGTGATGTAAAGCCAGGTAATATCTTCTTATGTGAAGATGAGACGATCAAATTAATCGACTTTGGCGCTTCTCGTATTTCCAATGAAGATGAAGCTTTGAATCGAACGAAAGTCTTAACGCTCGCTTATGCCCCACCAGAACAGCACTCACAGCGTTCTAAGCAGGCGGCTTATACGGATATTTATGCACTAGGGGCAGTGCTCTATCAGATGTTAACAGGTCGTAAGCTATCAAGTGCCTTAGATCGACTAGAACATGAAGATACCGTTGATCCTCATACAATACGTGGTGAAATCTCAGAACGTTTATCTAATGTCGTGATGCGTGCCATTGCCTTGAAACCCGAGCTACGTTTTAAAAGTGCTGAAGAATTCAAGCAAGCTTTAATGACTGATAAACAGGTACGAAGTGTTGAAGCAGAAATTCATATGCGTGCATTGAAACGTATGGTGATCTCAATTGTGGTTGTTTGTCTACTTGTCTTAAGTATCTATGGTGGATTTGTCTTCTATAAGAATCAGGCTAAAGTCTTTACCGTTTATAAGACATCCATCAATGTAGCAGTGCCTATTCCTAGCGGTGAAACGAAAAAGGATTATCAGAAGGAATTCGAACGCTATATGCTTAAAGACTTTAAGAAGGAATATAAGCAGGTAAAAGTTCATATGAGCTATGTAGCGAAGAAGGATTATCATGATTATTTAGTCAAAGCCTTAGCTTCTAAGAATGCCCCTGATCTTTTTGATAGTTCATGTTTAAGTAAGAAGGACATGGATCAGTGTGGGGAGCTTTCTTATACTGAGTCAGTGACGAAAAAGAGCTATAGCTATTACTTTTTAAGTAAGGTGATGGGTGATTCTTATACAAAGCGTATGCCCACTTTATTTACAATGCCGGTGATCTATGAAAACTTTGAATCAGATGTCGGCAATGCCTCAACGATTTCTTCTTTAAAACAATTAAAGAATCAGTATTTGATTGATCGTAGTGACTTAGCAACTTATGAACTTGCTTTTAATAGTGATGCGAAGGTAACAGATCTTAATCAATATAAGAATACCTTTATTAAAACAGTGTCACCGCTGTATCAGAAATATAGCTATACAAAAGATGAAGACACAAATATCTCTAAGCAGTTTAAAAATGATGAAAGTGATTTACATTATTATCTCACCGATAGCGATCATATTGATTCAATCAGTGCTCAGTATCATTTTTGTCGTATTAACTCTGATCATTTATATGGGAAGTTCACACATTTCTATTCGATCTCTAAAAATAGCAGTGATAATCAGAAACGTGCTTCTTCAAGATTGATGTTAAGCTTCTTAGGAGCGACGCCACAGAATTATTTGAGTGTTATTAAAAGTGAAGGATTGCCGCTCAATAAGGATGTTATGGATCATAAGAAACAGTATCTTTTAAGATCTAGTACTTGTGAATTCATCAATCTTAAGAGAAACACAGAGAACTTAAACTTTTTACATGATTTTGATGATTCTTTAGATCAGGCCAACAAGAACTATAAAATGGCCTTAAAGTAATATTTTAGGTAAAGGAAGGATTTCTATGTTAGATCGTATTGCCAAACCGATGTTCATTCGTATCCTGATGATCATCGTCAGTGCGCTTCTTGCGTTTATGAGTTACTTGATCATTTATATCTTGATTGGGATTCGAAGGGTTACCGGCCTTGATGGCCTTTATCCCTTCTATAATATCTTTAAAGTAACACCGGTGATTGCCATTGTAACTACGATTGCTTCAGTTGTGATCGTGATCTTAGGATATCATCGCTTTAAAAGAGTAAAGCAGGATACTTATTCATTGATCAATGCCTTATCGGCAGTGATCTATCTCATCTTATTGTTAATCAATATTCCTTTCTTTAGAAAGGTTGGTCAGATTGTCGCTAAAGATGATATTTATTCATTAAAAACATTGTTTAATGGACAAGGAGTCTTTAGTTTCCGCGTACTCTTTGTCATTTCCATGGTCTTAGTGATCTATAATGTCGTAATCCTATTAATAGCCCTTAAGGTTATCCGTTTAAGTATCTTTATTCCTGACCATATTAGTAATACAAAAGAAGTCAGAGTCGGTGATAAAGTCTTAACGAATACGCAAGCTGTTGGGGAAGAGACAAGACTCTATTTATTAAATTTAAATAAGACGAACTTCTTTAAGACAGCTAACGGTCTCGTCGTCTTATTTACGGCCATCGCTATTGTCGTAACCTTTGTCGGCTATACTTTTTATGATCGTTATATTGTCTGTGATGCCGTCGATTTAGGATCGCATATTGGAATTAATCCAAATTACAATGTCGAATCAGGCAAGGGTAAACTCTTAACAACCGAGATTACCAATAAGCTTGTTTATAAAGGAAAAAGTAAAGAGGCAAAAGCTTATCTTGAAGACTTAATTGATAATCCCGATAATTATACGATTTCGAAGTCAAATCACTTGAAAAATGGAGATTTTGTGACAATCACTGTTAACTATGATGAGCAGCGTTGTGATGATCTTCATATAAGGGTGACAAATAATAAAGTAACACGTCCTATAAAAGGCTTCATTAGCGAGTTTAAGAACGGCAAAGAAGTTGCTCATACAAAGAACGTTTTAGCAATGATTAAACGTTCGGGTGATGAACGTATGAATGAAACTTATAAAGGAAAGAAATACACAATTAAGTTTGATTCAGCTTGGTTATGTAGATATAATGGAAGTAACAATGATGCAATTGTTCTGATTTATCGCGTTGAAAACAAAGGAAATGTCTCATATGTCAATGTCTATTCGACAGAAAACATCACGACAAACTACGTCGAAGATATTCATACGTATACCACGCCAGAGAAAATGTTAAGCGGTAAAAAAGCGGTCACAACTTCTAAGCAGGCACGCTCACTTGTCAGTGATGGAAAGATTAGTGAGACACTCGACAATGCCGATCAGACATATCTCATTGATGGATAAGGAATTGGGGGAAATATGATATGATGAAAAAAGGAAAAGGAATCATCGCCTTGATGACATCATTTTTGATGGCTTTTGGGGCAGTGATTCCATTGTATGCGGTTGAACTTACGCAAAGTCAGATCGCCGATAGTTATTCAAGAATTAGTTTTTCTAGTAGTTCTACGACCGATTCAGATTCCTTTGAATCGGAAATTACGTATTATAGGAATTATCAGTCGTATCTGTTCACTGCAGAAAAAGATGGTTATATTTCATGTTCTTTTGATGCAAATGATAGTAATAAAAATAATACTTATTCTTCTTATTATTCTTATAAGGATTACACAAAAACACTAAGTGTATATCGTGTCGACAATGGGAACCTTGTGAAACTTGCGGACTACACAACTTCAGGGACACTTGATACACCAAAGATTGCGGTATCTGCGAATTCAAAGGTTTATTTTGTAGTTACAGCGGATATTTCTTATTCATCTAATGAATATAGTCGGTATAAAGTGACTTTTAATAAGAGTGATGCCTCAGACTGGGAAAAGGAATTAAATAACTCGCAATCTTCAGCTAACGCAATTAGTATTGGATCAGGTGTTCACGGGAATCTCTATTCAAGTGGTGATTCAGACTGGTATAGTTTCTCAACTGGTGGTACTGGTTATGTATCTGTTACAACAAGTTCAAGTGCATCTAATGTAAATAGTGGCTGGAATGTATCATTACATGGAGCCGATGGTTCAACGATCGGTGATTATGGAAATTTAACAAATTCTACATCAGCTGGTATTCCTGTAGCTGCGGGCACCTATTACGTAGAAGTGAAGGATCCTGGTGATGGCTCTTCTGTTGGGGCTGATTATAACTTAACTGTCAACTACGCTGATGCGAGTGCTTCAGAAGTAGAACCAAATAATGATTTGAGTCATGCCAATGCAATTGGTTTCTATTCGACTGTTCATGGTAGTTTATTAAATGGTTCTGATGGTGATTATTATGCCTTTAGTATTGCGTCTAGGACCAATGTTGTAGTCAACTTAAGTGTCAGTGCTAATCAAAGCGGTGCTGTCAATAGTGGCTGGGGTGTTTATTTAAAGAATGCTTCAGATGGTAATATTACTGGCTTTACGACGACATCGGCTTCATCAGCTTCAGCGATTCTTAATGCCGGGACATATTATGTCTTTGTCGCCTCTGTTAGTGGTTCATCAGCTCCTGCTGGTGTGATGTATGATTTAACATTAGGTACAGCAGCTCTTCCAGTTGCACCAGTAGCTAAAAAGAAACTTGTCGTTGGTAAACCGGGTAATGTACAAATCATACCAGCTAAAAGAAGTATGAAAATAAGTATTAGAAAAAAAGGTAAGAATGCAAAGAAATACCAAATTATGTATCGCTCACGTAAATTAGTCACAAAGACGAAAAAAGTGAAGAAGACGGTACGTGTAAAGACAAATAAGAAAGATGCTAAAGGGAAACCTATTTATGTCAAGAAAACAAAATGGGTGAAACAGAAGTACAAAACTTGGAAGGCTACAAGTAAGTGGAAATATATAACAACGAAGAATGCGAAATCACCATTTTACATTAAAAAACTTAAAAGAAAAACGCATTATGTATTCAAAATCCGTAGTGTAAATGGGAAAGTTTACAGCACCTGGACAAGTGAAATGGATAACTCAACTCTTTAATTATAAAATGATGACCTATAGGAAAGAAGATCACTTGTATCTTCTTTTCTTTTGTAATAAAATAAAGAAATGAAGAAAAAGAACGGCTTATATGTGACTTGTATATAAAACAAGGGAAAGGTAAGGGAATATGAAGAAATTATTATTTACAAAGGCAGTGATGTCTGCTGCAATGGTTCTCGGGACAATCAGCGTCGTAGGGGTTATACCAGCCTCTGCGAAAACAGTGAGTGTGACGAAATACGGGGCGAAAGCCAATGACAATAAGGATGACACAGCAGCTATTCAAGCGGCTTTAAGAGCCAATCCTAATGGGACTGTCACGATTCCTAAGGGAAAGTTTATTTGTTCTGTCATCTGGCTTTATGGGAACACGACATTAAAGTTAAGTCGTAAAACAACGATGAAGCTGAAAAAGTTTAAGCAACATCCAGAAGATGCCTGGATTGTTTATCATCCTCAAAAAGGTGGTTATAAAGGCTTTAACCATATTAAGATCACAGGAGGGACCTGGGATGGGGGTGTCCATGGGAACTCTAAAACCAATCAACATAAGGGGATTGAAGTCGATCATGGCGCTAACATTGAAATCTCGCATATGACATTTAAGAACTTTGCCGGTATTCATATGGTGGAAACCAATGCCTGCAAGAATGTGAATATTCATCATGTGACATTCAAGAATATCTATTATTTCAAAGGCAAATTAAAATCTAAAGTCATTAACCATATCAGTCCAGAGTATTGTGAAGCCATTGAATTTGATCAGGCCATTAAGTCTGTCGCTTATGCGAAACCTTGGGATAATACAGTATGTAGAAATGTGAAGATCACCCATTGTACATTCGATAATGTTCAGGCTGGGGTTGGTCATCATCATGATGAAGATGAAGCTTGTGTGAAACATCCACAGTATAATGTCACAATCTCTAACAATACCTTTAAGCATATTAAGGGGAGCTGTATCCATATGATGAATATCCATAATGGGAAATGTTATAACAATGTGATGTATAAATCAAAGCTCAATTATATTTCTATCGGTGGTAATACGAAGAATTTAAAATTTGGCAACAATGTTATTAAAGATGCAGAAGATGCGAAATATATGACATTTCCAGGTAATGAATTTGGTTATGTTGCAGGCTAGTAAAGGGGTCATTTGACCTCTTTTCTTTTTACGATCATTTTGCTTGCTTTTAAATAATGACATATCCCCTATAGGGGTATATGAATATAAGCTATTAAATTTTTATCCCTCAGAGACTTTGAATAGCCTTTAAATAAAGGAAAGAATACCATCCTATCAAAAAAGTATGAACATATATTGGCACACTCCCTGGGGGGTGTACTATAGTGTAGATGTATTCAGAAAGGTAGAGTAAAAACTTTATGAAAAAGTATATTCATTTGTATAAAATGTATACTTGACTAAATTTGACTCAGTATCGTTTCAACTG
>ONFH01000301.1 GCA_900317015.1 uncultured Erysipelotrichaceae bacterium
AGTCTTATATTCAGAATCAGTGAGTGGGCATTCATCCACGCCCATATCAGAGATATGGACGTGGTACTCTGCCCTTTTTAATAGATGACTTCACCGCCAGGCTGTTGATCATTTTCTTTCTGCGCTTTAATTTTCTCTACGATTGTCATACATTTCCGCCTTCTTTAAGAATTTGTCTTCACTCTCTGGTTTAAAGAAGTAATAGCCCTGGATCATATCACAGTGCACACTTCTTAAAAACGCATACTGCTCTTCATTTTCGACACCTTCACACAAAGTTTTCTCTCCCATCTTTTTCGCTAATTCAATGATCGACTGGATCAGAATCTTTGAGTTTTCACTGGCATCAAAGTTTCTCATGAAGTACATATCTAATTTTATCACATCAAAATGAAATTTCGACATCATATTTAAAGACGAATACTCACTGCCGAAGTCATCCATCCAAATTGCAAAGCCATATTCCTTCAATTTATGTAATGTATCAAAGATGACAGAAGACTTGCTGGCCATCATACGTTCCGTGACTTCCAAATGTAAGTCCTTCAATGGCGTATTATACCTTTCAACGATTGCAATGATCCGATCATAAAGGTCATTCCTATAGAAATCCTGTCGTGATAAGTTGATGCTGACAGGATAGACGATCTTACCAGTATTTAAGCGTTCACGGATCCGCATGCAGACATGTTCAAGCACATAGAGATCCACAATATGGATCAGATTGGCCTCTTCAAGAGTTGGAATAAAACGATCCGGATAGATCCAGCCATAGATGGGATCATTCCATCGCACTAAGGCTTCAGCCCCACACGTTGTTTTTGTCTTTGTATCCACAACACCCTGATAATAGACTGTTAAATAATCATTTTGAGCAGCTTCTTCGACATGCGTCAGAATATAATTACGATATTTGGCTTCTTCAGACAACTTGGTGTCGTAGAAATGCAGGACTTGTTGTGTTGACGTTTTTGCCACATCACAAGCCATCTTGGCACGGTCACAGGCCTGGATAATACTATCGCCTTCATTGAAAATATAAGCGCCCACACAGATAAAGACTTTCTCTTTTGGATTGAATGTCGCCATGCTTTTAGCCACTTTTTCAACTCTTTGTTTTAAATGAGAATCATTGGTAAGTAAGGCAAAGTGATCCTCACCTAAGCGGGCAATGTACTTCTGATCAAACTGTAATTGTAATTGATTGGCTAAATGGATGATCAGATCATCCCCTGCTTCATAGCCAAACGTCTCATTATAAGATTTAAGTCCATCAATATTGACATAGAGAACGACCTTTTTCCCTGTTAAGCGGCTCACGAGCTCCTTGGCTTCCATTCTAAAAGCAATCAGCGTCATTGTGTTGGTCATTGGATCAATATCTTCACTGCGTTCATTGGTTAAACGGTTTTGAATCACAACATGATCGTTCTGGGCATGAAAGACTTCCCCAACAATTCGATCATGGCCCTCTTTTTCTGCTTTATGAACATTATCATAGGCCACCTGAACCATACGATTAAAGCCATCGTGGTTCATTGGCATGCCATAAACATAACCAACAGACAAAGAGACATCCATAGATTCATTGTAGGCTTTGATACTTCTCTTGAATTCATCTTTGACCTGCTGCACAGTACGAACAAATTCCTCATTGCTGGCTTCTCCTAGGATGATCAGATTCGATTTATTAAAACGATAGATGAAATCATAGTGGATATAATCCTTTAACGCTTTGATCAAACGAATATCGACTTCATCACCAATGGTCAAGCCAAAGAATGAGCGTAAGGAATGCACATCTTCAATTTCGAAAAATGCAACATAGATATTCTTATGATAGTAATTCTCTTCATCATGACGTAAAGCATATTCATTCTTTAAGGATGTCACCGGATCATATTCTACGCTGTGACGCAAACGTTCATCATACTGAATGCCTTGTAAACGTGTAAAGTTCAACAGCTGATTTAAAACGATCGAAGCAAAGCAGAATGAGATTGAGGCAAAGAGATCAATTCTAAATGTTGTATAGTGATCTTTAAACTCAAAAAGCGCAATAAATATGATAAAGATGAACGTACTACAAAGAATATGAACAATATGCTTTAAAGGCTGATCAAAGATGAAAGAGGGAGCGGCAATCAAAAAGACATAGAACGCAACAGCCACCGTACTTGGATTCCATACTGATCCCATCATCGATGTTAATAAAAGACTCAATATTGAGACAGTGTAAGCAAAACCAGTGGCATGTTTGCTTACAAACTCCTTCTGATGATTATAGATCATCAAAAAGACAATAAACATTGCTAACATGAGCACCAGATAGCGTATTTTTATGTGCATGATCACAAACCCCTGAAATAAGAGATTCAGCACACTGTAAGCAAGACCGAAATACAGAAATAGTTTTGTGTATTCATAATTTTTCTTTCGCATTTCTTTATGGTCAATAGTCTCATTATGAACAATATATTTGAATATATCTATCAATTTTCTTTCCATATTTTATCACCCGTTTACTCAATTCTATTATATTAAAATGAACAAGAAAAGAAAAGTAGGTTTTCCGTTTTTCGCATAAGTTCCTTTTTAAATTTGATACCAAAAATAAAGTAGGCCTCTGAATCAATTCAGAGACCCCTTATCTTATGCGGAGAAAAATGTTATGTGGAGAAAGTATCTATATCACTGA
>ONFH01000224.1 GCA_900317015.1 uncultured Erysipelotrichaceae bacterium
AATATTTTTCTAAACGTGTAATTTTTGCGATAGAATTATTTAAGTATGTTATGATGAAGGAAAGGAGGCGATCATAGTGAATATTTATATTGCCAGCTATGGCAAAGGCGACGAAAAAGGCATTTACATCGTGGACTTTGATCCCGATGCACTCAAATTAAAAATGATCAAACATATTGCGACAGAAGATTTTCCATCTTATCTGATTACTGATCATGATACGCTCTATGCATCTTATAAGAACGCAAGAGGTAAGAATGATGGCGGCGGGTTAGGAAGTTTCTCAATCGTTAAAGATGATCTGATCTTAAATAACAATTACAATTCTTCAGGGCGCAGTTATACCCACCTCTGTATTTCCAAAGATGGACGTTATATCTTTGCGGCCAATTATCATGTCGGGGCGACCGCAGCTTATGCTTTAAAAGATAAGCTGATCGATCATAAGATCGGAGCGATCAGACATAAAGGCTTAGGTCCTGACTTACTCAAACGTCAGACGGGACCACATGTCCATAATGTTGGTTTCACTCCTGATGGAAAATACTTATATGCCGTTGATCTAGGGGCTGATAAGATCGTGATGTACACGTATAGAGAAGGTAAGCTTGTCGAAGATCCACAACATACTGTTTCGATCATCCCTGGTTCTGGACCACGTCATTTGATCTTTTCCAAGGATGGGAACTTTGCTTATTTAGTCAATGAGATTGCCAATAGTGTAATGGTCTTCAAAGTGGTCGATGATCATTTCTCACTAGTTCAGAATGTCTCATGCATTCCTCATCACTTTAAAGGCTTCTCAAGTGCCGCTGCCATTCGTATGACATCAAGTGGAGAACATTTATTTGTCTCTAACCGTGGTCATGATTCCATCTGCCTATATCGTGTAAACAAGGAATCTGGCAAACTTTCATTACTTTATATGGTCCATACAAAGAAAGGACCAAGAGATTTCAATATTATTGATGATCGTTATTTATTAGTCGCCGCTCAGGAAGATAATGCTTTACAGCTCATGACCTTTGATGAAGAGAATGAGAAACTGCTCATGACTCCTTATGAATGTGAAGTCCCAGCTCCTGTCTGTGTCGCTTTTAACAAGTAAGGCCGTATCGTTTGATACGACCTTTTTTTATAAAGAAACATCCAGCAGATTGCTGGATGTTTGTTAATGATAAAGTGTCTTTTTCAAATGTTTATAAAGTAAAATAGAAACGACTGTTGCACAAGCTTCCGCAATTGGGAAAGTAATAAATACCATACTATTACCAAATACTTTTACAAATACATAAGCTAAAGGCAAGGAGACGATGACCATACGAATCAAGGAGATCCATAAAGAATAACCGCCCTTTTCTAATGCCTGGAAAATACCCTGGAAAGCAATGTTAACAGCCACAAAGATAAAGCCGATGGAGATGATTCTCATAGCCTGTGAACAGATCGTTAAAATAGCTGGTGATAAAGCAAAGATGCCAGAGATCTGTGGAGCAAAGATCTCAAAGATCAACATGCAAATGACCATCATGATCACCGTATAAAGTGTGCCATAGAAGACGCCCTGTTTGATACGTTCTTGATCACCTTTGCCATAGTTATAGGCAACCACTGGAATGATCGCATTGTTTAAACCAAAGGCCGCAAATAAAGCAAACTGCTGGATCTTATAATAAACACCATAAGCCGTGACATAACTAGCCGAAATACCAGCTAAGATAATATTGACACCATAAGTCATAAATGACATTAAGGCCTGCATGATAATCGCTGGGATCCCAACACGATAGATCCTTCTGATCGTATGGCCATCTGGTCTTAAATACTGAATACCATTCTGAATATCTTTATTAAGTCCATAATGGAAGATCATATCCATCACACACGTTAAGATCTGACCAATCACAGTGGCATAAGCTGCTCCTTCAATGCCCATTTTAGGACAGCCAAGTAAACCAAAGATCATGATTGGGTCAAGGACGATATTCGTTAAAGCGCCAGCGACTTGAGCAATTGTCGAAAGTAAAGTACGACCCGTCGACTGTAATAACTTTTCATAGATCATACTTAAGACGGAACCAAAAGAAATAATGACACAGATCTTCATATAGGCATGGCCTAAAACTAAGACCTGAGGATCACTCGTCTGGGACTTTAAATAAGCATCAATGCCAAACAAACCAAATAATAAGAAGACGAAATAAGTACAGATTCCAATAAAGACGGCATTCCCGGCTGTCTTGCTGGCCTGGACCTGATCATTCGCCCCTAAGTTCTGCGATAATAAAGAGTTAATGCCGATGCCGGTCCCCACCCCGACGGCCACGATCAACATCTGAATCGGAAAGGCTAACGTTAAGGCGTTCATTGCCTGATCGGCAATCTTAGGAATCTGTGAAACGAAGTAGCTATCAATGATGTTGTACATCGCCTGTAAGATCATGGAGAGGATCATCGGGATCCCCATTGATAAAAGCAATGTCTTCACTGGGGCAACGCCCATCTTGTTTTCTTCTTGATGATCTAATTTTAAATTTTCTTCCATATATTTTTCCATCCTTTCATGGCTTACCACGAGGGATAAAAAAAGTGACACCCCGCGTAAGCCTAGAGTCAACTAGATTTACGCTTTGTGCCACGTGATGACTTCGGTGATTAATATAACACCTTTTTCTTCTAAAAATCAATACTTTTTAATCAATTGCGACCTTCATGATATTGGCTTGTTTGGCTGCTCTTTTTGCTAGCTGATCCGCAAGATCATTTAAGAAATTGCTGGAATGCGCCTTCACTTTACAGAAGGTAATATCCATAAATTCTCTTTGGCTGGCGACATATTTTGCATAGCCCTGGATCAATGGATTCTTATTTTTCCCATCTAAGTATTTCTCAATACCGGCAAAGTCATAGCTGATCGTCAGACTTGTATAACCTCGAATCTGCGCACAGTTGATGACATTCGTAACGGCCATCAGCTCCCCTGCTACATTTCTTAATTCGGTTAATTCTGGTGCATTCCCAGAACCAGATAACTGATGTAAACCATCAGGGGTGATCATGACTGCTCCATAGCCATACATATCCCCAGCATACGACCCGTCTACAAAGGCGATCATATGTCGTTTGAAGCCTGTTTCATAGGCCAGATCCATGGCTTCATTCTCAATCTCATCGTCATGTTCGACCAGTTCATCGATGGCTTCATCATAAGAATCAAATGTATATTCATCTTCTTCATGATCATCATAATTATCGAACTCATCATCAGATCCTGTCTTTTCATTCGACTGATTTTTATGAACATCTTCTTGACACTCCTGAATATACTGACTCACATCATCTTCATCATTAAAGACGCGCACTTGTAAGCCTTTCTTATGTTTGATTGCTTTTAAATATTGTTTCTTATTTTCATAGATGTCGATCATCAATGTCCGACGATTATAGACGACCCAGTACTTTGGAGGGATCTCTTCACCCAGTAATGAAGGATTTTCATGTCTTCGAATGATCACTTCAGGCGCTTCGCCACTTGCAAAGGCTTCTTCATAAGACTTCTGAAAAGCTAAAGCATCTCGCTTTGATTTGAAGGCTCTACTCATCGCACCAGAAACTTTATAAGTTGCGGCTTTTCGTTCTTCTGGAGTTGTACAGAGAATCGCCGTTTTTTGATTTTTGTTTAGAACGACCCAGCACTTACTTGGAGATGTCTTTTTCTCGCTCTCCTTAGCGTCTTCGATCTTCTGGCGACATTCCTTGACATAACAGTAAGCAGAGTAGTCATCTGTAAATTTTGTACAGTTCTTTCCTTTCCCCTTAAGAAGCTTTTTCAAATCATCTTTATTTGCACAGAACTGAACATCCTTGTTTGCCAAGTCTAAAACGACCCAGCTCTTTTGACTAGTGGCCGTTTCAGGACGACTGGCCTTGAGTTCGCTTAAAAATTGTTGGTAATCGGCATCTTCTTCATGCACACTAAATTTGATCTGCCACTTCTCAAGGCAATCTAGAGCCTTTACGTCATCTTTAAAAACAAATGTTGAAATGCCTTGTCCTTTTTTTACATAATGTGGATCATCATAGTACCTTACGCTGCGATGAATAGAATCCACGACAACATAGTACTTCTTCTTATTTTTCTTTTTACTCATATATACACCTCTGTTTCAGATCATGGATGACTTGTTCATGATCTTCACATAATTTTTTTATTGTCTATTTCACTTTATTCTTGATCAGCTGCATTCTTCTCTATTCGTATTTTCTTTGACTTAAAGATGCTCATTTCTCATTCGCAGACTGTTCCCCTTTTTCTTTTTAAAAGACTACACTATAGATGAACAAAGAAATCATGATTTGAAATGTTCACAGAAAGGAGCGTTCATATGACTGAACCAGAAGAAACAATGACAACTACGAGTACACCTGTAAAACCCGTAACGGTCGATGAGAATAAGACCACTTACGATAATGATTATTTATGGCCTAAGAATGACCCTACGACAAGTGCTGATGAGATCTTAGTCAGACTCGCCATCCGTACCCTTTCAAATGCTAACATTATGGGGCTTGTTCATTTTGATCAAGCCTTCTATTTAGAACATCTGCATATGAGTGAAGAGAGATTTGATACGGCCTTTGAAGCCTTAGAAAAATCCGGAGACGTCTTCAAATATAGCCGTGAAACGGATGAGCTGATGATCAAGAATTATATTCCAGCTACCACCCATTCTATCACAAAAGAGAAGAGAGAGGCTATCTTAGCCGCCATGAATGAGGTAAAAAGTGAAGAAATTATTGAATATTTCTACAAATCTTTAAAGTCATGTCCAAAGGAACTTCGTGGGAAAGAGGCTTTATTAAAGGCTATGAAAAAAACCGTGAAGTTCAATGCCATCAATTAACAGGAAAGCAGGCGCGAGCCTGCTTTTCTTATTCTTGGGCATCCACTTCCTGCATATTTGGAAGGATCCAGATGATGGCATTGATAAAGTGGATCGCATAGGCAAATAACGGCGTGATATAAGCAATCACAATGGCAAACGTGTAAAGGACAAACGTAAACATATTACGGCGATTCATGAACATGACACCATGGAAGGTACAGTTCTCATGATTCGAAGACAACACTGAATAGGCCAAAAGATGATAAGAGATGGTACTCATCCAGACATTAAAACTGTAGATCACACTGGGAATCTTGGCGAAATCTGTTTCTGCCGCCCAGGCTGTCGTAAATGGAATAAATGAGATGCAGAACATCCAAAATAAATTTGCCCATAAAACACGGCCATTGATACAATTGGCTTTAACTAAAATACGATGGTGGTTAATCCAGTAGATGCCGACAAAGGCATAAGATAAGACATACCCAATAAAGAGTGGCCACTCTTTAGAAAGACTGCTTAAAGTCGTTCCCGTTGGCGCTTTCATCTCTAAGATCATAATGGTAATGATGATGGCTAATACGCCATCACTAAAAGCTTCTAAACGTCCCTTATTCATAATATTTTTCTTTCCTAAAAATCAAGAAGCACTTTCCTACTTCTTGATCGTAATCGTTATTGTATAAGCATCCTCACCATCTTCTTCACGAAAGTTCGCTTCAATGCCAAAGTCGTTGATGACTTTGACCGCTTTATTGATGTCCTTGATCGGTAAGGTATTTAAGGCAATCTGAACATTCTGTGATAATGCTTTAGACTTGCCTTTTTTCGGTTTTTTCTTAGTTGGCGTAAGGCTCGCCTTGACTAACTTCTCTGTCTCTTCGACCGTCAAATTATTTTCTTCAATACGCTTAAGCATATTGTTCTGCTCAGCAATATTATCTAATTTCAATAATGCACGACCATGACGTTCGGAGATTTTCTTTTCTTTTAAGGCCTGTTGAATGGTGGGAGAAAGCTTGAGTAATCTTAGCTTATTGGCGATCGTTGACTGCTTCTTGCCCATCTTCTCCGCCAGCTGTGCCTGCGTCAGATCTTGAGCATCCATGATCGACTGATAAGCTAAAGCCTCTTCGATTGGCGAAAGATTCTCTCGTTGAATATTTTCCACTAAAGCTGCATTGGCCGTTTCATCATCATTCAGTTTCTGAATAAGGACTGGTACTTCCTTAATGCCAGCTAACTTACAAGCACGATAACGTCGTTCCCCAACGACGATCTGATACTGTTTAAAGCCGCCATATGGTCGTACAACGATTGGCTGCAGTAGCCCATTGACTTTAATGGATTCTGCTAATTCCTGAATCTTCTCATCTTCAAAATGCGTTCTTGGCTGATTTTTATTCGGTTTGATCCGATCGATATCAATAAATTTGTAAGTATTTTTCTTCATATCAGCACTCCCTTTACAAAGGTTTCTTTTTGATGGCCCCAAAAGCTCTTGGATACTTTGCAGGCGTCTTTTTTACTTTATGAATGATCAGATTATAACGATGGTCTTCGTCATAATCTAAAGTAAAATGACGTGAGTCAGTCAGTTCACCTCCCAAGATCGTAATTCCTTTTTTTGCCTCTTTATATTCTTCCTGTCCAGCTTTTCCTTTTAAGACAAGGAAATCACCGCCCACTTTCACAAGTGGTAAGCAAAGCTCATCTAAAACGTTGAGACGAGCAACGGCTCTCGCCGTCGCTAAGTCATACATTTCACGATGATCTTTTGCAAACTCTTCGGCACGGGCGTGAATGGCCTGGACATCTTTTAATCCTAGTTCTTCGATCAAGTGATTTAAGAAAGTGATTCGCTTTCCTAAACTATCAACGATCGTCACCTTTAAGTTTGGATAGATGATCTTTAGAGGGATGCTAGGGAACCCTGCCCCAGCTCCGACATCAACGATCGTCTGATGATCAAAAGGATAATCAAAAGCAATCGTTAATGAATCATAGAAGTGTTTCTTAAAAACATCTTCAATGCCTGTAATGGCCGTCAAATTCATCTTCTGATTCCATTCAATCAGTAATTCATAATATTGTTCAAACAAGGCAAACTGCTCTGGTGTCACAGTAATGCCTATGCTTTGACATGCATCGACAAATGAAAACATATTATTCTCCATATTCTGATTTCAAATAAATTAATAGGACCGAAATATCCGCTGGATTGATTCCGGAAATACGTGTAGCCTGACCAACGGTAATTGGTCTGACTTCTTTTAATTTCTGCTTCGCTTCTAAAGCTAAGTTCACGATCTTGTCGTAGTCAATATCATTTGGAATCTGTTTTTCTTCCATAGCTTTGACACGTTCTACTTTTCTTAAAGCTTTATCAATGTAGCCTTTATATTTAATACGGATCGTGACTCTCTGACGTTCTTCATCCGTTAATGTCGTTTCACCGACATAGTCCTTGATCTTATCATACGTTAATTCTGGACGCTGAATCAGTTCCTTCGCACTGATTCCTTCCTTTAAACGTGTTGATCCATAAGCTTCTAATTGATCATTGATCTCACTCTTTGGCGTAAAACGAATCGTTTTTAATCTTTCAATTTCCTGGGAAATATGATCCATCTTTGTTAAATACTCCTGATACGTCTCTTCACTGACAAGACCTGCATCATAACCATACTTCATTAATCGTTCATCGGCATTATCATGTCTTAATAATAAACGATATTCGGCACGGCTTGTTAACATACGATAAGGTTCCTTCGTTCCCTTAGTCACGAGATCATCAATTAAGACACCGATATAAGCTTCATTACGTTTTAAGATCAATGGCTTTTCACCATCGACTTTCTTAGCCGCATTGATACCGGCAATGATTCCCTGACCAGCAGCTTCTTCATAACCAGATGTTCCATTGATCTGACCAGCAGTAAATAAATTCTTTAAGACCTTTGTCTCTAGTGATGGCCATAACTGTAAAGGATCGATGGCATCATATTCAATGGCATAGGCATATTTCAAGAATTCCGCATGTTCTAGTCCTGGTAAAGAATGGACCATTTCAATCTGGATATCATGAGGCATTGATGTCGAGAAGCCCTGTAAATAGATTGAATCTGTTTCTCTAGATTCTGGTTCCAAAAAGAGCTGGTGACGTTCCTTATCCGCAAACTTAACGACCTTATCTTCGATCGATGGGCAATAACGTGGGCCAACACCTTTGACGATTCCTGAATACATGGATGATTTATCCAGGTTATCACGAATCAGCTGATGTGTTTTTGCGGTCGTATATGTTAAGTAACATACATCCTGTTCTTCAATTGGTGTATAAGTATGTGTACTATAAGAGAATGCCAATTTCGCATCCGTTCCTGGCTGAACTGTCGTTTTAGAGAAATCGATACTATCACGTTTAATACGAGGTGGTGTACCTGTCTTTAAACGCTGGATCCTAAAACCATAGTTTCTTAATTTATCAGATAAAAACTTACTGTAACGTTCCTGATCAGGACCGCTAGGCGTCTTTGTCGCCCCAACCAGGACTTCTGCTTTTAAATAAGTTCCTGTTGTTAAAATGACAGTCTTTGATTCAATACGCTGACCATCTTCTAGAATGACCCCTTTACATGTATCCCCTTCAACGATCAGATCTTCTACCATTGATTCAATGATATCTAGATTCTCCTGATCTTTGAGGATCTGTTGCATATAACGAGGGTATTTCTTTTTATCTTCTTGTGCTCTTAAGGCCCATACACCTGGACCCTTGGCCGTATTTAACATCTTCATCTGGGTATAGCAGGCATCTGCACTTTTCCCCATTTGACCACCTAAAGCATCGACTTCACGGACGATGATTCCCTTAGCTGGTCCGCCGATGGCTGTATTACAAGGCATCTGCCCGGCGTTCTCAAAATGAGATGTAACGAGTAAAGTTTTCTTTCCAATTCTTGCAGGCGCTAAACATGCTTCAATACCGGCATGACCAGCACCAACAACGATGACATCATACATTCAAATTTACCTTCTTTCCTAAAGTAGTTTAGCATATTTCCCATATATTGACAATTGAATGAACTCGGTAATATACCGATAAAGACAATCAAAAATGATTTTCGTAAAGAACAGCCTAAAGTGAAACTTTCACAAACTATTCATGTAAGAAGAAAAGTTTATATCTTTTCATGATGTGGCAGTCTTCATAAAAGCTGGTCTGTTTTGATTATTTCTAATATACGGTTAGGGTGTCAAAAGTAATATTTAACATCCCTCAGTAAGTGTAGCCCGTCCTCATTAGTGTTATAATATTAACAGATATTTATTACTAACAGGAGTGGTCATATGTCTTACAGAAAGAACAGCATCGATAAGGTTTCAATCTTCGATT
>ONFH01000223.1 GCA_900317015.1 uncultured Erysipelotrichaceae bacterium
ATAGCTTTGCCAACCTCATGGACATTGATCATCTGCTCATTCCCGTATCAAATTTGATTTTGGAAAATACAGAAAGTAAAAAAGATTTTCTAAAGAGTTTTCGTGTGCCTATTACAACACTGAATTACTATGATTCCGAATTTTCTTCTGTCTGTTATGATTCGAAACAAAGTATTAAAGATGCCATCAACTGCATGATTCAAAACGGCGCTAAACGCATCGCCTTTATCGGTGGAGATGAACATCGTAATGGCACGATCAACCGCCTCATGGTCTATAAACAGGCATTAGCCGAAAATCATATCCGATATAACAAGAATTATACGTGTTACTGTCCTGATTATACACAGCATAATCACGCCACGATCCGACCATTCCTCAAAGCCCATCCGGAGATCGATGGAATCTTCTGCGTGACTGATCGTCTTGCTTACTGTGTCTATGATGTCTGCCATGAACTGCACCGTAAAATTGGTGAAGACCTGCTCATCAGCGGTTTTGATGATAATGCTCAGTCGAACTATATGGCTCCACCGCTTGCCAGCGTGCATGCGGATTCGGCTTTACTCGCTTATGTCGCAACAACGAGTTCTTTAAGTACTAAAAACAAGCTCTCTCATGAAACGATTGGAACGAGCTTTATCCGCCGCCATTCGATTGGCAGCGACAATCACAGCGAAGATCTAAAAAATCTTTTACGCAGTGCCTTCTTAGATCACTTGGGTATAGAAGAACTCGCCCAGGGTGTCACGATCTATATTTTTGATAATAAGATCATCTTTGATAATGATCTTCGTGACCACATGGCCGGTCTGATCACTCTGCTCTTAAAAGCAGAACCAGATACAAAAAACCTGCAAACAAAGATCCATGATGCATTGTCGCAGATCATCACCATTGAAAATATCAAGTTCTTAGACATTGATCAGCTCAATACGACTTTTACGGTCATCTTCGATTATCGTCGTCGTGTGTATCGTCCTGATCATGAAAAGCTAGAATTCTTAAGTAAGCTACAAGATCTTGCTTTCAATGAGTTTATTCTTTTATATAGCTCTTTGATTGCCTCGCTCAATTCAATGAATACAAATAAGACGATCACCTTAAATATGATTTCTCGTTTATCATTAAACGTCCGACAAAAGGACCGCATCTACCGTCTAGCTGTGGATACATTAAATCAGATCAACATCAAGAATGCGATGCTTCTTATATATCCAAAGGAATTAACTTATGTCCGTACGGCCTATAACTTCAGCTGTCCAGATATGTTCTTTTTGAAAGGTCATGTACGAGATGGACTGGTCGTTGATACGCATAATGCATTCTTTACGGTCAATCAGCTCTTAGAAGTTTTCCCAGGAGACTATAAGACGATCTCAACGATCAGCTTTAATGAACATCAGTATGGACTTCTCATCACAGATGCTTCCCCTGATCAATTATCAGATGTTGAATTCCTCGTTTCTCAGATTGGAAATACCATTTATATCACTGGGATCCTTGAAAATCTGAACCTTCAATCGATCACTGATGAATTGACCGGTGTCTTCAATCGTCGTGGCATCTTAGAGAAACTCACAGAGACAGTGGCTAGCTTACGCCATGATGAATTTGCTTATATCTTATTTGTGGACTTAGACCACTTGAAGCTCATCAATGATAAGTATGGTCATGATGCAGGTGACCAGGCCATCAAAGCCCAGGCTGATGTTTTGACGGAAGCTTTCCCAAGAGACCTGGTGGGACGTATTGGTGGCGATGAATTCATGGTCATCCTAAAGACCCGTTATCCATCGTTTATTGCGACTGTGTCAAGTCGTATTGAAGAAAGCGAAGCCAAGATCAGACACTCACGTCATTTCAAATTCCCATTCCGGCTTTCTTATGGCATGAGCGTCTTTGATCACAACTATAGTGAAGACGAAATACAAAGAGTCATCGATAATGCCGACAGCTTTATGTACCAGCAGAAGCAGCAGCATCATCGTGAATCAGACTTTGATGAAATCGGCAAGAATTAATTCTTGCTGGTTTTTTTATACGTAAATGAAAAGAAACATTAGACAGTGAGCCTATTGAATTTTATACTATGATTATCAATTTTAAAAAATCTGACCATAAGTCATGAAAGGATTCATGAGGAAAGGAGCTCCATGAAAACAATAACGATTATTTCATTAATTTTAATTATTACCGGCTGTCTGATGTTTGCAGTATCCAAGTTCTTCTGGATGACGATCATGGCCATTATTCTTATTCTTTTAGGGGTCGGTCTTTTACTAAGCTACATCCTTGGGGACCGAAAAGAAAAAGGCTTCATTACCGCTGAAGGAAAAACAGCCCTTCATACGAATACCCAGTTCCAGATCGACGCCTTACGTAATGATCTGCGTTTAGTCAATGACCTTGATGAAAAGATTCAATTGATCTCTCGCAGCAATTATACGGAATGTGCCTTAGCTGCTCAGGATATGTTAAATGAAGATCTTCCTTATGGGGAACGTTATCGTAATAGTCATCTGTTAGTTGATCGTCATTTGATCACCCAGGATGAATTAAACAAGTACAAATCAGACCATCGTTAAAAGACACGCTCGTGTCTTTTTTTGTCTTTTTTGACAATTCTTTGAACTTTATCACATAATTCCATGACACAATAAAGTCAGCTAGATTATAGAAAAAAGTAGAAGTGATAAGTTGTCTTATTAGGAAAGAAGGAATGATGATGAAGAAGAGAAGACATAAAGTTATCACGACCATGATCCTCTGTGTCATGATCTTATGACTTTTGGGATCAGCGTTTTTTAAACGCTATGAATTGAGATTTACCGTCTCAGAATCGATGACACCCGTTTTAGATATTGGAGCCATCAGTCTGATCGACAAAAAGAATGTCACAGCTAAAAAGGACAGATTGTCCTCTATGTACGTAATTTAGACAACATACTGATCGAGCATCGCGTCAAAAGGACGCATACGTACCATCATAAAAAACAATACGACTTTCATGGCGATCACAACCCTTACTATATGGTGGAATATTGGATTTCTCAAAAAGCTGTCTATGGAACGGTCGTCTTTCATACCAATAGGTTTGCCAAATGGATCGCCCCACATGTAAAACATAATTATAAAAGCGCTAAAGTTGATTCGAAAAAACGATACGCTTAGAAAAAAGCACCAATGCCTTCATGACATTGGTGTTTTCGATTAGATTGCAGCTCTTTCAGCTGTATGATTTTCAGTATGGACTGTTTCTTTATCAAGATTCTTAAATGCTGTTGATAACATTAACTTGATACGGTTAAGCTGATTGGTTTCTGATGCCCCTGGATCATAGTCGATGGCCACGATATTTGATTGTGGATATTTCTTACGAAGAGCCTTGATGACCCCTTTACCAGTGACATGGTTAGGCAGACAGCCAAATGGCTGCATGCAGACGATGTTCCCAGCGCCTTCATTGATCAATTCGATCATTTCAGCCGTTAAGAACCAGCCTTCACCTGTCATATTACCAAGTGAAACAACTTCACTGGCAGCAGCTGCTAACTTTTCAATATTTGTTGGTGGATCAAAACGTTTAGACTGTTCTAAGGCTTTGATCATATCTTTTCTTAAGAAGTCAACTAACTTGATGGCGGCATTACATAAGGCTTCATTCTTCCAAGTCGTATCATAATGTTCATGTTTGAAACGGGCATTATAGAAGGAATACTGGAAGAAGTCGATCAGATCAGGCATAACAGCTTCAGCGCCTTCTCTTTCGATCGTCTTCACGATCTCATTATTAGCCGTTGGATGGAACTTCACTAAGATTTCCCCAACAAGACCAACTCTTGGCTTCTTAATATCTAAGCAAGGTAACTCATCGAATTCCTTAACGATTTCATAGACGTTCTTCTTGAACTGCTTCATATCACCACTAGCCACATTTTCCTGACACTTATCGATCCATGAATGATACAGTTCATTTGCCGAACCCTTCTTTGCTTCATATGGACGAACACGATATAAGACTCTCATGAATAAGTCACCATACATGGCAGCCATTGTGGCTTTTTTCGCTACATTATATGAGATCTTAAAGCCTGGGTTGCTTTCAAGACCAGCTAAGTTTGCGGAAATAACAGGTACGAAGTCTAAGTGCGCATCCTTTAAAGCCTTTCTAATGAAGGCGATATAGTTTGTCGCACGACAACCTCCACCAGTCTGAGAGATAATTAATGCAGTCTTATGAACATCATACTTACCAGACTGTAAAGCTTCCATCATCTGACCAGTGACTAAGATACTTGGGTAGCAGGCATCATTATTGACATATTTTAAGCCGGCATCCGTAGCACCCTTATCAACTGAAGGTAAAACTTCAAAGTTATAGCCTTCAGAACGCATAGCGGTCTGAACGAACTGGAAGTGAATTGGTGACATCTGTGGACAAAGGATCGTCCAGCCTTCTTCCTTCATTTCCTTTGTAAATGGCACTTTCTTTAATTCATAATGTTTAGAAAGGTCGATATCTTCTGTTCTCTTACGCACTGTTGCCTTTAAGGAACGAATACGAATTCTGATTGGCCCTAAGTTAGATGTTTCATCAATCTTAATTAAGGTATAGATCTTACCTCTTGCCTGTAATAATTCCTGGACCTGATCACTCGTTACGGCATCAAGGCCACAGCCGAATGATGTTAACTGAACAAGTTCAAGATCTTTCTGTGTTGAGACGAATTCAGCGGCACGATATAAACGTGAATGATATGTCCACTGATCGACAACTCTAAATTCTGTCTGTTCCTTATTCAAATTACATACAGAGTCTTCTGTTAAGACCGCAAAGCCTTCTGAACAGATCAAGTCGGCGATGCCATGGTTGATCTCAGGATCGACATGGTATGGACGACCAGCTAAAACGATCCCTGGTTTATGATGCGCATGCATCCATTCTAAGGCTTCTTTCCCTTTTTCTTCGACATCATGCTTAGCACGTGCTAATTCATCATAAGCTTTATCGATGGCGGTATGTAATTCCTTATCGGAAATATTAAATTCTTCTGCTAATTCTTTCTTTAAGACTTTGAATAATGTCTTTGGATTATTTAAAGAAACGAATGGGTTCTTATAGTTGATATGTTCTTTTTCAAGATTATCGACATTGTTCTTGATCGTTTCTGGATAAGAACCAACGATTGGACAGTTGTAATGGTTACCGGCATCTTTATATTCCTGTCTTTCATAAACGACTGAAGGATAGAAGATAAAGTTGATATGACGGCTAATTAAGTTTTCAATATGCCCATGAGCCAGTTTTGCAGGGTAACATACATTTTCACTAGGAATAGATTCAATACCCTTTTCATATAGCTTCTTGCTTGAACGGGCACTTAAAGCGACTCTGAATCCTAAGTTTGTAAAGAATGTGAACCAGAATGGATAGTTCTCATACATATTGAGGACTCTAGGAATACCGACCGTACCACGTTTTGCTTCCTTAGGAAGTAATGACTTATAGCCAAACATACGTTTATATTTATAGTCATATAAGTTTGGATATTTCTTTGATGTTAATGGTAAGCCAGCCCCTCTTTCACATCTATTACCTGAGATGAACTGACGTTCATCATTGAAATGAGTGACTGTTAACATACAGTTGTTTGTACAAAGACCACAGTTTCTCATGCTTGTCGTATAAGTCAAGTGTGCTAATTCTTCACGGCTTAATAATGTCGTTGGTTCTCCATCATCATTTTCAATGGCGATACGTGCCATCCCATAAGCCCCCATCAAACCAGCGATATCTGGACGAGTGACTTCAATACCTGTTTCCTTTTCAAAGGCTCTTAAAACGGCTTCGTTATAGAAAGTACCGCCCTGGACAACGACATGTTTACCGATGTCTTCTTTAGAACGTAACTTAATAACTTTATATAAGGCATTCTTAATAACAGAGTAAGACAGACCAGCCGAAATATCTTCAACTGTTGCGCCTTCCTTCTGAGCCTGTTTCACTTTAGAGTTCATGAAGACGGTACAACGAGAACCTAAGTCCATTGGATGACGTGACTTTAAGGCCAAGTCCGCAAATTCTTCGATCGTATAACCTAATGATTTCGCAAATGTCTCTAAGAATGAGCCACAGCCAGCTGAACATGCTTCATTTAATGAGATGTTCTGAATGACACCATCACGGATCGTGATGGCCTTCATATCCTGACCACCGATATCTAAGATAAAGTCGACATCAGGATCATAAGCCTTGGCAGCTGTATAGTGAGCGATCGTTTCTACTTCACCATAATCAACTTTTAAAGCGTTACGAATTAAGGCTTCACCATAACCAGTAACACCGGCTTTAGCAATATAGGCGCCTTCTGGTAACATATCATAAACATCACCCATGATCTTGATGATCAGCTGTAATGGATTGCCTTCATTTGATGAATAGAATGACCATAAGATCGAACCTTCATCATCGGTCAAAATGACTTTTGATGTTGTCGAACCAACATCGATGCCGACATAGACTTTGCCTTTATATTTATTCAAATTATGTTTCTTCGTGATGTGCTGCATATGGCGTTCACGGAATTCACGTAATTCTTCATCATTCTTAAATAAAGGTTCAATTTCATTCGTGATTTCTGAAGTCTTCCCTTTTAAGGCTTCTAAGCGTTCTAATAGATCTGAGATCTTGAATGCCTGTTTTGCTTTTTCTTTGGCATTTAAAGCAGCCCCCATGGCAACGAATAACTGTGAGTTCTTAGGGAAGATGACTTCATCTTCCGTTAAGTTTAATGTTTCAATAAAACGCTGTCTTAATTCTGATAAGAAGTAAAGTGGACCACCTAAGAATGCGACATTCCCACGAATTGGTTTCCCACAGGCTAAGCCTGAGATTGTCTGATTGACAACGGCCTGGAAAATAGAGACTGCAATATCTTCTTTAGAAACACCATCGTTGATCAGTGGCTGAATATCCGTTTTCGCAAAGACACCACAACGGGAAGCGATTGGATAGATCGTTTCATAATTCTTAGCTAATTCATTTAGACCTTTTGCATCCGTCTGTAATAAAGTTGCCATCTGGTCGATGAAGGCCCCTGTCCCACCAGCGCAAGTCCCATTCATACGCTGTTCAAGAGCACCATCAAAATAAGTGATCTTCGCATCCTCGCCACCTAATTCGATGACAACATCTGTTCTTGGAATATAAGTTTCAACTGTTTTTGTACAGGCAATAACTTCCTGAATAAATTCAATTCCTAAAGACTTTGCAAGCGAAAGACCACCTGATCCAGTCATCGCTGGATAGATTTCTAAGTCTCCGACCTGATCTTTCACTTCGGTTAATAATTTATAAATAGTTGCACGCACGTCAGAAAAATGTCTGACGTAATTTGAGTATAAACATTGATCGTTTTCATCAGTCAAATAAAGTTTGACTGTTGTTGAACCGACGTCGATTCCTAAATAGTATTTCACACACAATCCTCCTCTTATCTTAAGACTTCCTGCAGATCTCTACCATTGTCTCGTAGAGCAGTTTCGCCTTATTTTGAGAAAAAGCTCGGCCGTTATTCTTCCATCCACGATAAGTGGAATAGTTGACACCTGCTTTCTCACAAATGACACGCATATTAAAATACTTACACTTTTCATGAACGAAAAGCTTGTAATCCGGATCTTCCATCTTGCCACCTCACCAAACGTTACTACGTATTTGTATCATAAGCATTAGTATATTAAAGAACAATTTAGGACTTGTCAATGAAAATGCTTAAAATGTCTTTTCACATTTCTAAAAAAGACAAATGTCCTTAAATAATCTGTACAAAATCTCTTTTATGCCCAAAAATTCATATAAATCTCATAATACTCTGCTACGCTATTTTTAACTTTTTATCTGTTCAAGATGCTTTTCCCATCATTAAGTGC
>ONFH01000321.1 GCA_900317015.1 uncultured Erysipelotrichaceae bacterium
ATTAATTCATACGGAATCTTCACTATTTTTCGCATTTCATATGGTATTTTCACAATCTTATGGGAACATAAGAATAAGTAAAATCCCGCGCTTTTTAACGAAGTTTCTTGGGAATCCTCGTTTTCACAAGAATACCACGTTACCCATTAAAAAGCTACTACAAACAAAAAGGGGAAAATGTCCCCTTAACTTGCACGTCGGCGTGCTTTCAGATCAAGTAAATGATCATAAATATCTTTCGTTTTTCTCACGATATCTGGCGCATCGCTGCGTAAGACTTCTTCCCCATTTTCTCCTTTTTCAAGATAAGGGGCAATATAGTTATACATGACTGAGAGATCAGACTCATCATCAAAGAATAGCTCTTCAGTATCCTTGTTATAATCGATCTTACGCTTTTGTGCCATAAATTGTTCATGGAGTCGATTTAAGACGAATGGTTCAAGGACATGACGCTGGTCTAAGAATTCAAAGATATCTTTGATAGCTAACATATAACCTGTCTCGCCACCATCCTGTCGGCCTGACTGATAGCTCTGCAAGAGAGCAGGATCATTCTCAACATCTTTGAGAAGCTGCTTCTTCTGTAACTGGAAGTCTCGCATATTCGTATCATCGATATAACTGATCATATATTCCTGGCAAAAGTTTCTTGCCACGATATAGAGATCACTTTGGGAAAGTGATTTTGCCACCAGCGGTAAGGAGATGGCATTCTTTTCCATCTTTTTATACAGTCCTTCCTTGAACAGTTCGCCATTACTTCCTCCACTTTCTTCCATTAACAAGTAATGGTTTGCATAAGCGTAGAAAAAGCACTTAAAAGGCGGATAGTAATAAAGATTTCCACGGCGAAGCTGTGAGTAAAGCTTGATCATCTGCATAAGTTTTTTGATCGACAAAGCTTCATCTGTTATGTTGTCTAAAAAATCGGTAAATTGGTTTTTTAACTCATCCATGAAACCCCTCATTTCACGATCACAGTTGATCTAATACCCTCTAGCGATACATTATAGTATATCAAAAAACAATCGATTAATCATCACTTTTTTGAATTCTTTTCTTATTCGTTATGCTCACTGACGACGGAAATCATAAGATTTCATTTTCAATCCATCTCTTTTTGTGATCAAAAGTCGTTCTTCATCAAGCTTATTGATCGTGTACTTTGTTTGGTTGATTGTCAACGTCCCTCCGCTGATTGAATAAGCATAGGTACGCTTTTTCGTATCTTGGATCGTAACGGTCTTTTTTGTAAAGTTCAAGGTCCGACCGCCATTGACATCTTCCCACTTGCCAACGATATATTTCTGATTATCGGAGGTCGAATGAGTCGACTGAAAACGAGACATTAAACCAAAAAGGGAAAGGGCGATCATTGCACAGACAAAGCCAATATAAAGATTATTTTTCTTCATCTATATTAGATATTTTCTCCTTTTAATGTATAGTTCACTTCATCATCAAGGCCAAACATACGGGAAGGACGATAGCCTTCATTGATCTGTAAACGATAACGTTTCTTCGCAAATTTGACCACATAGTAAGACTTCTCCTGATCCACTTCATAATGATAAGTCTTCGTCATGACAAAGACATTTTTGACTTTGGCCCCCACGGCCACTTTATTATTTTCGCCAAAATATAAATATTGTTTTTTCTCATCGACATAGCCTTCGTAATATTGTTTACGCATAGCTCTTTTGATCTTTCCAGCATCACTTTGGAAAAAGGCTGCATAAATAAAGACGATCACAGTCAAGACAAGTAATACTGGTACGACATACTTTTTTACGTTCTTCATATGTTTTGATCTTCCTTCTTTAAATAATCCATGACTTCATAAAGGTCCTTCAGAATGACTGTTGACTTCTCCTCCATCTCACCATCAGGCGCCTTAAGATCAGGAACCATGATGGAACGCATACGCGCATTGTAAGCACTGCGGATGCCATTATAAGAATCTTCAATGGCATAGGTTTCTTCTGGCTTCACGTGAATGGCCTCACAGGCTTTCAGATAGATCATCGGATCAGGTTTAGAAGCGGTCACCATATCACCGGTGATGATGGCTTCAAAATAATCAATCAATCCAGCATTCTTTAACTGCAGTTTCACGGTATATGCTCTCGTTGAAGAAGCCAATGCCAATCTATATTGATTGTCCTTCAAATATGTTAACAGTTCATGAACACCAGGCTTTAAAGGCACATTTCCATCATAACGTTCATGATAAATGACTGAAGATTCTTTGGCATATTCATCATAAGGAAAGTCTTCGCCATAATGTTTTAAGAAAATACGCTTTGATGTCTCTCTATTTGTCCCAAGGCATTCATAGCACACCTTCTTGACATGATCAAAGTGATGGATCTTCCCTAATTCTTCCCATACCTTCATCACCAAAGGTTCAGTGTCAAAAATGACACCATCCATATCAAAAACAACAGCCTTTTCCATAAGCATACCTCCCACATATCTTGCTCGTATTATATCATAGCTTCATTGGAATTGAAAAACTGATGATCAGCACATATAAGATCCTTTTCTGTCATTCATTATGATAAAAAAGCCTATCTTCTAAATGAGATAGGCTTTATCGATTAGGCTTATGAACAGTTTTTATTTTTCATTACGAAGAGAAAAGTTGGTGCACATTTTCTCAATCTCTTCACGCTTTGCCAGAACATGGAGCCACTTTTCTGGAATCGCTCTTAAACCATAGAAAGCACCAGCTAAAGCGCCGGCAACACTAGCGGTCGTATCGGAATCATTCCCTAAATTGACAGCTTTCAGGACACATTCTTCATAGCTATTAGTCGTTAAGAAACAATAAAGGGCAGCTTCTAAGGTATCGACGACATAAGCACTTGAAGAAATATCTGATTCAGCCATGTTCATAAAGGAGCAGACATCCACTAAGTGTTCATAGGTGGAGATTTCTGCTTTAATATCAGCGCCAAACATCGATTCATCATAACTATAGAGGGCACGGTCGATCGCTCTTTGCACGATCGTCTCCTTTTTATTGGTATTAGGGTTAAAAAGCGATGTCAAGACTTTGGCAAAGATGCCACAGGCGACCTGACTGCGAGGATGACGATGAGTCAGACATGAGGCTTTATGAATGATCTCAAAGCCACGGTAGTCAAATTCATCAAAATGATAATTATGCAGATACAAATACAAAACAAAGGGACTGATACGCATTAAGGCGCCATTGCCATTACTTGTTTCTTCTACGTCTCCACATTTTAATGGTTCGACGCCATGAAGGTAGCGCATGATGGCATTCTTCGTCGTCTGGCCAACACCAAACGTTTTACCATGAGGCGTGTAGTCACCATTCGCATACCAGTTCTTATAGCGTTCCATCACATCATGGAAATCCAGACCATAGGTCAACGATTCCAAGCCTGCTAACGTCAAAGATGTATCATCGCTCCATGTCCCTTTCTCGACATGGTACATTCCTTGACCTTTCATGTTCTTAATGGGGCGAACTTTGAGCTCTTCACGAGAAACGGTTTCTACCGGTACACCTAATGCATCACCAACTGCTAAGCCTAAGATCACACTTTTTACAATTTCTTCGGACATTTTTATATCCTCCTTCAATTTCCATTCTACATCATAAAGAGATGCAATGATAAGAAAAATGAAGAGCTTACAAAAAATAAGTAAAACATTTCCAACGAAACAGTTGGTCTTTATGAATGCAAAAA
>ONFH01000222.1 GCA_900317015.1 uncultured Erysipelotrichaceae bacterium
ATCAAAATAAGCTTCCTATGATCTTTATACTAGGAAAAGGTAGTCTGATAAGATTTTATTGCGATTAATCAAGCAATATGTTATTATACTTACGCTTATGTATAAAACGTTATGAAAAGGAGGCTTTAAACAATGTTACAAGTTTTATTGATAATCGTATCAGTAGCCCTCATTATTGTTTGCCTATTACAGACAGGTAAGACAGAAGATATCGTCAGTGCCTTAACAGGTCAGAGCTCAAATCTTTTTGCTCAGCAGAAGGAAAGAGGTATTGATCTTGTTTTAACAAGAATTACAATCGCTTTAGGAATTGCATTCTTTGTACTGGCTATTCTAATTAGAATGGGAAGTTAGTAGGGCACTGAGGTGCTCTATTTTTTTTGGAAAGGAAGTGAAGATATGCAGGAAGAACTACTGCAGCTATTATCAGATCTTACATTCACCAATAGATCTATTCAAGAATTAGCTGCCATTCTCCATCAAGACTCCTCGGATGATTTTGTGGCCTTTATGAAAATGG
Source organism: uncultured Erysipelotrichaceae bacterium (assembly GCA_900317015.1). Lineage (GTDB taxonomy): Bacteria > Bacillota_I > Bacilli_A > Erysipelotrichales > Coprobacillaceae > Intestinibaculum. The sequence goes on from ONFH01000222.1 coordinate 521, forward strand.
TCAATGAAATGGAAGATGCAGGTACGATCGTTCGTGATCGATATAATAATTACTACCTCCCTAACCAGATGAACTTTTTTAAAGGTGTACTATCTGTAAATAAGAAGGGATTTGGTTTTGTAAAAGTTGATGAAGACCGTGAATTCTATATTGCACAAAATAATATCAAGGATGCCTTTAATGGTGACGTTGTCCTCATTCAGAAATTAAAAGGCCGTAAAGGTGAGAAAGAAGAAGGACAGGTCGTTCGTGTCTTAGAACGTTCAAGTAATAAATATGTCGGAGAAGTTAAGAAAGGACGTAAAGATCTTTACGTTGTTCCGGATGATCCAAGATTTAACAAAAAAATCTTTGTCGATGCTGCTCATGCCCATGGTGCGATGCCAGGACATAAAGTTGTCGTTGAAATCAAAGTCTATAAACCTCAGCTGAAGGGTGACATCGTTCAGATTCTAGGACATAAGAATGATCCAGGTGTGGATATCTTATCCATCATTGCCGCTCATGATATTACCATTGACTTCCCAGATGAAGTCTATGAATATATTGAAAAGAATATTCCTGATGAAATTGATCCATTAGATATTAAGAATCGTGTCGATTTAAGAGATACCTTTATCGTCACAATCGATGGTGACGATGCAAAGGATTTAGACGATGCTATCTCATTAAGAAAATTAGACAATGGTCATTATGAATTAGGTGTCCATATTGCTGATGTTTCTTACTATGTCAAAGAAGATTCACCACTTGATAAAGAAGCAGTTAAGAGAGGGACTTCGATTTATTTAGTCGATCGTGTCATTCCAATGTTGCCACATAAATTATCAAATGGGATCTGTTCTTTAAACGAAGGTGTTGATCGTTATACGATCTCATGTATCATGGAATTAGATGAAGAAGGAAAAGTCGTCGATCATAAGATCGAACCATCAGTGATTCGTTCTAATCATCGTATGACATATCATAATGTCAATCGCATTATTAATGGTGAAGACTTACCAGAATATGCAGATGCTAAAGATATGTTCTTCTTGATGAAAGAAGTTGCTACGATCTTGCGAGCAAAGCGAATGAAACGTGGTGCCATTGACTTTGATACAAATGAAGCTGTCATCAATGTCGATGAAAAAGGACATGTTGAAAGTATTGGCTTAAGAGAAAGAGGAGAGTCTGAACACTTTATTGAAGAGTTCATGCTTTGCGCAAATGAAACGATTGCTGAACATTTCAAATGGATGGATTTACCTTTTATCTATCGTGTTCATGAAGAACCAAAAGAAAAGAAACTTCGTACGTTCCAGGCTGTTGCTAGACCATTAGGCTATGTGATCCATGGTGCTCTAGATCATGTTAATCCACATGAATTAGCACGTATCATTGATGAATCAAAAGGACGTCCAGAACATACGATCATTACGACCTTGCTTTTAAGAAGTATGCAGAAGGCAAGATATGATGCACAATGTTTAGGACACTTTGGGTTAGCAGATCAGTTCTATACCCACTTCACATCACCAATTCGTCGATATCCAGACTTATTAGTCCATCGTTTAATTCGTAC
>ONFH01000221.1 GCA_900317015.1 uncultured Erysipelotrichaceae bacterium
TCAAGAGACTCTCCAATGATCTTTTTATCGCCTATGATCTTGTGGTTCATCACTTTCACTAAAAAAGCTAGGCACGAAGCCTAGCTAAAAAAATATAAAATTGTTTAAGCCGTTTTATTTTTACGAATGATCAGACGGTCTGTCACATAAAGCAGGCCTGGTAAAACAAAGGTAACAAATAATAAGGATAAGATCGTCCCGATCCCTAAATAATGACCAATTTCCTTTAAGACACCATGCGTTGAAATGATTCCCATCATTAAGGGAACGACGGTTAAGACAGTGCCAGATGTAAGCAAAGAAGGTAAGGAGTAAGAGACATCGTTGACGATGGCCTCTTTCTTTCCTTCACGTTCACGCATGACACGATAGTTCTCGGTCATATAGATGGCGTAGTCAACGGTAGCCCCTAACTGAATGGAGCTGACGATCAAGTAAGCAATATAGAAGATTGGCGTATGGGTGACTGTCGCAATGGCGAAGTTGACCCAGATGGCGGATTCAATCGTGATGACTAAGGCAAATGGCAATAAGAAGTTTCTCATGGTTGCTAAAAGAACTAAGAAGACAGCACCGATGGCAATGCCATTGACTTTGCCCATATCGTTCGTGATCGTATCCATTAAGTCATAAGTGCTGACACCTTCACCAGCAAGATAGTATGTGCCAAAGCTCTTAGAAGCAGCTTTTCGAATCTTTTTGACAAGGGCAAAGGTTTCCTTGCCTTCGAAGTTGACATTGACGTTGATGACCATACGACGATAGCCATTGGCATCTAACTGATGACGTAATGTATAAGGAACAACTTCGACAGGAAGAGCAGGGCCAGTGATCTCAGCTAAATCAATGACGGAGCTGACACCTTTCATATCATTGATCTCTTCAGCCAATTCTCTCTCTTTTAATTCATCATTATTTGGAATGATCAAGACATAGTTATCATGTTTGCCAAAGACTTTTTCTACAGCTGCGGTATCTTTCCCATACTGTGTTTTGCTTGAGAAGATATGAGAGGATCCATAATAATAGCTGTTATGTGTTGAAGCTAAATAAGCCGGTACGACAAAGATGGCTAAAGCGATACAACATGGAATCATGACATGATAGACGAAGCGTCCAAACTTCTTGAAGCTTGGTAATAAGGAACGATGACTGGTCTTTTCAAGTACAGGATACGTTCCTAAGATGACACCTGGCATAAAGAGGAAGTCCGTAATTAAAGAAATGGCGACCCCTTTTGCTAAAGCAAGACCCATATCAGGACCAATTCTAAAACGCATAAAGACTAAGGCTAAGAAACCAATAACCGTCGTTAAGCCAGATGAGAGGATGGAGCTCGTTGAAGACACGAGGGCATGGACCATGGCTTCATTCGGATCAAGATCAGGCTGTTTTCTAAAGGTCTCAAATGTATGGATCAAGAAGACCGAATAATCGAGCGAAACAGCTAACTGTAAGATCGAACCGGCAGCATTGGTGACAAAGGAGATCGTCCCAAAAATCAGGTTCGAGCCACCGTTGATCAAAATGGCAATCCCTAGTCCTAAAAGGACGATGAGTGGTTCGATCCACGATGTCGTTGTAATCAGTAAAACTAAGAAAATAAAGATGACCGCAAAGATCGAGATCGTACGGATCTCGGTGATCGTATTATGCATGGCAATGGCCTGGGAAACAGCAGCTCCGGTAATGGCATTCTTATTGCCAATGATCTTACGAATACCAGCGACGGTTTGATCGGCATGGGCTTCATCGATGGTCGGTGTCATTAAAGCAGTATGATCTTTATAATAGTTCTTCAAATATTTATTTGGAATCATTTGAATCGGAATGCTCTGTAAAGGGATGTAGTCATCAATCCACGTGACATCGATGACGCCTTTGACTTTTTTCATTCTCTTTTTATAGTTTAAGGCTTGTTTGACCGTGACATTCTTTAACATGACACGGCCATTTGGGATATGGCCTTTGAATAGTTCAGAGTTTTTGTTAATAGAAACGGTCGAAGGCGTATCTTCTGGCAGATAGTCATTTAAATCATAGTCGACCGAAATCATCGGCTGTAGGAATGCACATATGACGGCGACAATGATGAAGATGACCATGAGAAGCTTACGGTGCTTGACCACATGTTCATAAAATTTCTTCATAGTATCCTTCCTTTCGAGACATTTGACAGATAATTGACAGATGTCTGTTTTTGTGTATAAAATAATTCTAACAAAGGCAAAAAAAGAGACAACGTACAAAAAAATGTCTCTGTTAGATAATTGACAAAAGGGACGAACTGTCCGTAAATGGGAGGCAAACGATGCAGGATCTACGTATTACCAAAACAAAGAAGGCCTTATATGAAGCTTTTACAAGATTAATGAGAACGATGAATTTTGATGATTTAACGGTTTCTCAATTATGTGAAGAAGCGATGGTGCGACGAGCAACGTTTTATAGTCATTATTGTGATATTTATGATTTCTTTGAGAAGTTCTTATATTACAAGCAAAGTAAGTTTGAACAGGAACATCATTTATCTGAGTATTCGGGGGATCATTATTTTCTCGTCCTTTTAGAAGAAACGATCGATTCCTTTGAAAATAACAGTGATGTTCTTGCCCACATTGCCTCAAGTTCTGTCTATCTTCATTTAATGGAGATCCTCTATGATATGATCAAGGAGGACTGCTTGAAATATATTGAAAAGTTACAGATCAATGTCGATATTTCTACAAGTCATATGGCCTGTTTCTTTGCCGGGGGGATGATCCAGCTGCTTGGACGAGTGATCAATCCAAAGTACCATGAACAAAAGGATGAGATCATCAATGATGTGGCCAAACTGATTGATCTATTAAAAAGGGCAGAGTACCACGTCCATATCTCTGATATGGGCGTGGATGAATGCCCCCTCACTGATTCTGAATATAAGA
>ONFH01000310.1 GCA_900317015.1 uncultured Erysipelotrichaceae bacterium
AAAAAAAGAGGGATGATCTGTCGATCATCCCTACATTACAGTATCAGCAATTTTATTTTCTAGCATTTTTATCAATTCAAGAGAATATTCACGTCCATCTACAATGATATACTTTGACATGACAAAGAAATCACCTTTAGGAGCACTTTCAAGTTTGTTATGTGAACGTCTTGTAGCCACAGTCTTTCTTGATATGCAGTTACGACATTGTTCAAGTTTTCCAAGCTCATTATAACAATGGCCTGGCGCATCTACCAATGTATTATTTTCATCAAGGATCTTAGCATGTGATAAATGAGTATCCACAATTCTTACAATATCATAATCCTTCGAATAACGATCCATCTCTTTAACAATTTCTTCTGAATTATAGCGTGGTACATCTTTAGACAGTCCACTCAACTTAATATTTCTTGTATAAAGACGAGATTTCCCTAATGTTTTCATCTTGTCATACTCCTCTACTTCCGAATAATAAGTAATTGAATATGAAAGATACACATTATAACGAATGCCTTGAATATTATTAATTGACTCAATCTTTTTACTTAATTCTTGTATCTTCTTTTCAAAAATATGACGATCATCCACCTGATGAAGAATATCGAAAGCTTTTAATTCCGGATGACCAATTACACTATTAAAACCTAAAGAATCTCGAATCTCTTTTGACACCATATCAACCATTACTTCGCCATTCTTATATCCATAGGTATCCGTAAATTCAGTCAAATTATCAATACTAAACTTTACGTAAGCAAAATCTAGATGACGATAATCATATGACTCAACATAATTACGTCCTGCACGGTCAAAGTCTTCAATCGAAATAGCATTTTCCAAATTGCTAAGTCTCATACGAAGATTTCTATTAATCTCCGGATTTCTAAAATAACCTAGAAGGCCAATTATACTTCCATCATTATTATAAACAGGGTTGAGACTAACCGTAACATTCTTCATTTGACCATTAATAATATACTGACGTAAAACATCAGTAATGTATTGTCCTTCAACTAATACTTTTATTTCATCTCTAACAGTCATATCAGAATTGACACTCCATCCCATTTCTTTATCTGTCTTTCCAATAAATTGACTATCATTAGACAATTCGAAGTAATGCTTAAAAAACTGGTTACCACCAACAAACTTATGTTGTGTATCTTTCCAGAAGATTGCATATTCATTAGAGTTGATCAAACTTTGTCCAAGAACACTTTGACTAATATCACTGCTATCATTTGATTTAGGATAAGCATTTGCTAAATTCATATAAGAAACAATATCATTATGTTCAAACTTACTAATTGTAACCAAGGCTAAATTCGAGCTTGTTCTGAATAATGGTTTAACTTCAAATATACACCAATGATACTGACCATTACGTTTCCTTATTCTAAAGAAATCTATTAAAGTTTCCTTACCCTCTTCTTCAAATTGTTGATTCCAAAAATCAAAGTTAAAAAATTCTTTATATCGCTGCTTATCTTCTATAAATATCTCTTCTTCATAAAAATGATGAACAAGATGATCTATCGATTCAGAATCTCCATAGCTTCCATAACTTGAACTAGCATAAATCGTTTGTGCTGTTTTTTGATTCATATCAATTAAGTATACATGCTCAAATAATTGATAAATCATCGTAGAAGTTGAACGCAGCTCTTGTTGGTGTTGAAAATTAATGTTGGCTGAAATATTTTCACAATGAACTAAGAAGCTTGATTTCAATGGCATTTTTACAATAGCTTTTGCTTCCAAAGTACAATGATTATCTTGATCAAAGAAATCAAAGTTTTCAATTTCTTCATCTTTTAATAACTTTGCAGCTAAATTCTTAAATGAATGGTTAACATCCCATCGGGGATCATTTATGATCTTTTCACTTTCTTCAAGCGAATGAACATCTAAAGATTCCAGGAAATTCATAAATGCCTTATTCACATTTAAATAAGAAATATAATCGTTACTGAATTCAACCATTGCCAATGGAATCGTACTTTCTTGAGAAGAATGCAGTTCGAACGGATGCGAACTAAGCATATTCACACGCCCTACCTTATTCAAATAAGAAATTTCATTGGCATCTTCATAATCAATATTCTTATATTCAAGGACCATAAACATTTGATTTAATGGTAACGGCTTTGAAAACAAATATCCTTGGGTCTTTTCACAGCCAATATTTTTTAAGAATTCATATTGTTCCCTTGTCTCTACACCTTCTGCTAATGTCTGACTACCAATTTCTTTAGCCATATTCACAACAGAGGTAATAATTTGCTTAGAGTTATCATTAAATTCGCTCAAAAATTTCATATCAATTTTCAGCTCATCAAAATCAAACTCTTTCAAAGCATTCAGCGAAGAATATTCACTACCAAAATCATCCATCCATACCTGGTATCCAGCATCATGGAATCTTTTAATCTGTTTCTTAATAAAATCAACATTCTGAATAATCACAGATTCTGTGATTTCAATATTTAAGAAAGATTTCGGAACACGATACTCCTTTGCACAATCCTCAATCACCTGGAAAATATCGCAAAGTTCAAAATCAAGTCTGGACAAGTTAAATGAGACTGGAAAAACAGGAAGATTATTATCTTTTCGTACACGATAAGTCTTACAAACATTACGAATAATATAAGAATCCAAATAATGAATTAAATGATACTCTTCCAGCGTGTTGATAAACACATATGGCGCCAAAAGACCATAATTTGGATCTTGCCATCTTGCCAAAACTTCCATCGATGTTAGTTTACCATTCAAAGTTCTCACAACAGGCTGATAATAAAGCTTGATCCAGTCCTTCTCCAAAGCCTGTTTAAAATTTTCAATAATATACTTTTGACGAACGATTTCTCCTTCAAAAGTATCCCTATAAACACGATAAAGAATATTCTTTTTCTTAATAAAGTCTGAAGCAAGCTTTGCATGATCACAATAAGAGAGAATTTTATGCTTTGGCTGTTTAGGAACCGAACATATTCCACCACGAACATTAATTAAGACACCTCGATTATATTTAGATGATATTTTCTGTATTTCTTCAAAATATTTTTTGTAATCAAAGCTCTTTGTCATCACATAAAAATGGTCAGCTTCAAAGCGAGAGATTAAACTATCAGAAAATTTTTCGCGTAAAATATATCCAAATTCTTTAAGCAACTGATTACCTTTCTCATAACCATACTTATCATTGAACAATTTAAAGTTTATTAAATTGAAATAAACAATAACCATATTGTCGACATTTTCATTATTTTCTTTATTAAAATAATCAACAACACTTTGCGCCATTGTTAAAAAACTCTTCTCATCAAGCAATCCAGTCACCGGATCAACAAGATCTGTTTGATAATATGATTCAAGCTTAGAAAGATTTAACGCAAAATAATTAAGATAATCATCTTGATTAACCTCTTCATCCTTCTGAGAAAGCTGCTTTGTTAATTCAATAATCTCATCGATATCATCAGCATCTATTGGGCAAGCATTCATAAAACCAGCATGAACATGACCGTTGTCTTTGCCTTCTTCACTTGTCAGATCGTCAATTTCTATAATCACATCATCTAATTTATTCTTAAAATGATTGATATCAAGAGATCGATCAACAACAAGATAGCATCCTTCACCTAAATAATAGACATTATCTAGTCCAAACGCAGATTGAAGACTTTGAGAGATCATTTTGAAAATATTATAAACATCATCGTCGTCTTTCCCCATTGACTGATAATTATGAAGAGATAAAATACAATAAGTTGCAGTATGCCTTAGATAATCGAGACTATCAATTTTAAAATTAGATGCATCTTTAGACCCAATTTTTGAATTTATCCAGTTGAGGCTTTCTTTTATTTTTAATTGTTTTTCCTTATTCATAATTATTACCCCAATCTATTATTAAAAAATAAAATCAATTCTATCTACATTTTAGCATGTTCGTCAATAAAACATACATATTTATAGCCAATAATCAATATTTTTAGATTTACTCTCCGAAACCCAGGTCCAACGAGCATAAAAAAACCAGTGAAAAAATCACTGGTTAAAAATTTGATCTATTAACTAACTTTTGAGCCATTTGGAAGATTTCCTGGATCAATAATTTTTAAGTCCTTCTTTGAAGAAGAACATAAAATCATACCTTGAGATTCAACGCCTCTTAATTTAGCTGGCTTCAGGTTCTTCACAAGAACAACTTTCTTGCCAACTAATTCTTCTGGCTTATAGAACTTCGCGATACCAGAAACGACCTGACGTTTTTCATCACCAATATCAATCTGTTCAACTAACAGACGATCGGCATCAGGATGCTTTTCACAATGAATGATTTCACCAACAACTAATTCAAGTTTGTCAAAATCTTCAATAGAAATTTCTGGTTTTGATGGTTTTGCTTTCTTTTCTTTCTTTGGTTCTGCTTTCTTAGGATTTAACGCTTCAACCTGCTTAGCAACCTTCTTAGGATCAAGTCGCTTAAATAAAACCTCAGGACGATCCGTAACTTTATTGCCAGAATGATAAGCACCAAAATGATCAAGCTTCATTAAATCTCTCTCATCAGTATTGATCATGTCTAAAATCTTCTTAGAAGTCGAAGGCATGAATGCTTCTAATGCGACTGCTGAGAAACGAATTGCTTCAATTAAGTTATATAAAACAGTCGCTAAACGATCACGTTTCGTTTCATCTTTAGCAAGCTTCCAAGGTTCTGTATCATCAATATATTTATTCGTACGTCTAAGTAATGTAAAGACCTCATCCAATGCCTTTGCGGTCTTATATTCATTCATATAAGCATTCATCTTAGCTGGCATCGCCAAAGCGATGTCCTTTAATTCCTGATCAACAGGTTCAACAACGCCACGATCTTCAACGACGCCACCAAAATACTGATTACACATTGCAATCGTTCTGTTTACTAAGTTTCCTAGAATGTTAGCTAAATCAGAATTAATTCTTTCAACGATAAGATCCCACGTAATTGATCCATCATTATCGTAAGGAATTTCATGAAGTAAATAATATCTGACAGCATCTACACCAAACATATTGACAAGATCATCCGCATAGATGACGTTGCCTAAATGCTTACTCATCTTAGAATCACCCATTAATAACCAAGGATGACCAAAGACTTGCTTTGGTAAAGGAAGATCTAATGCCATTAAAATAATAGGCCAATAAATCGTATGGAAACGAACAATATCCTTACCAATAATATGAACATCAGCTGGCCAGAACTTATCATAAAGTGGATCACTGTTGCCATCAACATCATAGCCAAGCCCAGTAATATAGTTCAATAAAGCATCGATCCAAACATAAACAACATGCTTAGGATCAAAGTCTACAGGAATAGACCATGTAAATGAAGTTCTAGATACACATAGATCCTGAAGACCAGGTTTTAAGAAGTTATTGACCATTTCCTTCTTACGAGATTCCGGTTTAATAAAATCAGGATGATCGTTATAATATTTCATCAAACGATCCTGATACTTCGATAATTTAAAGAAATAAGCAGGTTCACTTGCATCCTGTACAGGTCCGCCACAGTCAGGACACTTGCCATCTACTAACTGTGTTTCTGTCCAGAATGATTCGCAGGCAGTACAATACTTGCCTTCATACTTTCCTAAATAAATATCGCCTTTGTCATATAATTTCTTGAAAGCTTTCTGGACCTGTTTTTCATGATAAGGATCCGTTGTACGAATAAACTTATCATAAGAAGTATCCATTAAATCCCAGATACGTCTAACTTCTCCAGAGACTTGATCAACATACTGCTTAGGATCAATACCAGCTTCCTTTGCTTTGTTTTCAATTTTCTGACCATGTTCATCAGTACCTGTCTGAAATCTCACATTATAACCTTGCTGACGTTTATTACGAGCAATTGCATCGCTTAGAACGATTTCATAAGTATTACCAATATGAGGTTTTCCTGACGTATACGTAATGGCCGTCGTCATATAGAAATCTTTTGGATCTTTCATATGCATTCTCCTTTCCAACTAAAAAAAGCCCTCCTCTAAAAGGACGACTTAAAACCGCGGTACCACCTTAATTTGTACTTTCATACACACTTAAACTCATAACGCGAGTTCACGTCTACACCTATTAGATGAAGCGGCTCCCAGACCATTTTCAAAAGCCTTATTTACTTATTTTCACCAGCCATAAGCTCTCTACAAAATTTAGCTTTCTCTCTTCTGTTCAACGCATTTACTTTATATCCTTTTCAACTTTACCAAAACCCCTACTTGAAGTCAATAAGAACTCAACGCTTAGGAATTTTCAAGAGCCTCAGCCACAAGCCTTCTAAGCTCTGGAACATTCTTTTCTAAAAACCACGGATTCTTTTTTTGCCAACGAGCATTTAAAGGGCTCGGATGAACAATCGGATAATAAGGAAGATACTCATGCGCACAGCGCACAGTTTCCGTTAGGTTCTTCTTCATTCTTTTGTTCAAATAATATTTATTAGAATAAGCACCAATTAAAATAGTCAACTTAATATCAGGCATCTGCTTAATAAATTCTTCATGATAGCGAACCATCCCTTTGCGTGGAGGAAGATCACCTGTTTTGCCCTTGCCTGGAAAATAAAAATCCATTGGCAGAATGGCAATCTCCTTCCCATAAAAGATTGTATCACCAATACCCATCCAATCTTTCAGCTTCGTACCACTCGCATCAAGAAAAGGCGTTTGATTCGCCTCCGCCTTTGCACCAGGTGCTTGACCAATAATCAATATTTTTGCTTCGGGACTTACTTGCAGGATCGGTTTAATTCCTCTTTCTGTATAATCCTTATTTAATGGATCATTCATAATTCTTTCGATAATTTCATCCATCAAGCCCACCTCCACCTCAAATGATAGAAGGATTTTGTTAAAAGGCAAGCAATTTGCTTAAACAAGAAAACGCTTGATATGATTAAATAAGAAATGAACAAAAGGGGCTGCATAAAACATATTCCAGAAAAAAGCCATTGGCAGATTCTTCATTAATGTTCCCAGCCAGATCACAGGAAGTGAAGACAGTGGCATATGTGCAAAAATAATATTAAAAAGTATGGAAGCCACCAGACTCATAGAAGGACACATAACAGCGACCGTTCCCGCTTGTCTCATCAGCTGTTTAAAATAAGGACTATCAATTTCTCTTGTGTGCTTAAGCATAAAGCGTTCGCCACACTTATTGCCATACAAAGAGGAAATAATCTCGACAAATAACCCCATATATAAGGCTTCAATAAGTGCCTGACCAATTACATTATACGTAAGATTCGTAAATCCACCTGGCTTTAAATTTACGCCATATTTAATAGCCATGTTATAAACTTCCATACCAATAGCCATGACATATGACATTAATAGTCCAAATACAAATCCTTGCTTTTTATTTTCAATCATAAATAAAAACACCTCCTTCTGTACTTTGCTACGAAGGAAAGTGTTGTATCCAACTTTGCTACATACTGACTGTAGTATAGCACTTTCTTAATTTGTGCATAAGGAAAAAAATTCTATGCATCAACATTAAATATGAAATAGAATATTCATTTTACTTAACATGGATCACTGCATATTCAGCCTTTGCACCAATTTTAAATGGATAGCCCCAGCCAGCAATGCCAGAAGTCGTAACACAGCTAAAATCACCAATATGCTTAACACCATATCGCATCGTTTTTGTAGCTATTGCTTGCACATATCCGATCGGCCAAATTTGACCACCATGCGTATGACCAGAAACCTGCAGATCAGCACCATTCTTAGCATTTTCTGACATATCTAACGGCTGATGGTCTAACACGATTATATATTTATTATGATCCACTTTCTTTAATAGATTCTGAGATGAAGCTCGACTATAAGATGCATCTCTCCGTCCCACCACAACAATATTTTTACCGACATTAACGCTCTGATCATCTAAAACGCGAATTGCATTCTTTTCCATCTCTTCTTTAATATCAGAGCCACTAAATCTTTCAGTATTAGAATTCATCGTATTGCCATACTTCTGATCATCATGATTTCCATAAACATAATACGTACCATACTTACTTTTTAGCTTTCCAAGTGTCTTAGCTTGAGCAATCATGACCGACTTTCTTGTTCGTTCATCAAAAATATCACCAGCTAAAGCGATCAAATCAGGCTTTACCTTATTCATTTTCTGAACGTATTTTTCAAGTTGCTTACTCGTAATGACTTCATCACCATGTAAATCAGAAATGGCAAGAATCTTTAAATCACTGACTTTTTTGCTTGATACATAAAAATCAGTTCTCACCACATGATGCATATTCATCCAACCATAAGCGACAACTAAAGCTAAACAGACAAATGAAAGTAAACCACTTTGAAAAAGTAGTTTCACTTTCCCATCCTTCAAGAAATGGCTGATCAAACCAAATAAAGCACAAAAAGCCACAAAATAATAATACATAAAGCTATATGCATTAAAAAAATTTATCGCTGGTATACACAATGCTAAACAAATTAAAATGATAATAATATAGAGAAGAACATTCATCCTATGAAAATACTTAATAAGACGGCTGAAAAAGAACATCAAATAAATGCTCGTCCCCACTGCAGGTAATGCTTCAATGAAAATAAACAATGACATATTGCATGACCTCCTTAAAAATAATCGACAGAGATCTCAGTTCAATGATATAAGTGACAATTAATTTTGGAAGCGATCAATGTTAACGATAAGCTTAGGAGGAACGTAGACACAATTATGTGTGCGTAATCTCTGTCGATGATCAGGCTATCAAGCAACATACTTCTAGCCCTGTAATTTTATTTTAACACTTGCATAGATGAAGTAAAGCGTTTTCAATCAATATAGAATTCCTTTTATTGAAACATTCCAAAAATGTTCAAATCAAATCATCATAAGATTGACGTTGAATTTGATATTTTCTGTTTTTCAAAGAGTGTTTATTGTTTTTAAAAAGGCGTTGTTGTATCATTAATCTAAGGATGTGAATATCATGAATATTGAACAAATTTACAAAACTCATAAAGAAACTTTCAATGCTCAAGTGACAAAAAACGTTGAGAAAAGAAAGCAAGTTCTTGCAAAAATATTAAGCTATCTTGAAGATCATGAAGATGATATCAATGCCGCTTTATTAAAAGATCTCGGTAAGCAACGTGCCGAAGCTTATTTATCAGAAATCGGTATGATCTACGATACAATGAGCTATCTTGAAAAAAATATTGATAAATGGACAAAACCAAGAAAAGTCGGATCAACAATTAAATCATTTTATTTTAAGAGTTCAGTCGTTTATGAACCATATGGTAATGTCCTTGTCATGGCACCTTGGAATTATCCATTCTTGTTAACGATGGAACCAGCCGTCAATGCCATTGCAGCTGGCAATACAGTTGTCGTTAAGCCAAGCGAATATGCTGAAGAAACCACAAAATTCTTGCTTAATATGGCAGATGAAGTCGATGAGCCTGGTATTTTCTCAGTTGTTGGTGGCGACAGTCGCGTCGCTCGAGAATTACTCATGCATAAGTGGGATTATATCTTCTTCACAGGAAGTCAGAATGTTGGCAAAGTCGTTTATAAACGTGCTGCTAACTTCCTAACTCCAGTCACTTTGGAGCTAGGTGGAAAATCTCCAACGATCGTGTCTAATGACGCAGAGTTATCTTTAGCTGCGAAAAGAATTGCTTTTGGTAAATTCTTAAATGCTGGGCAAACTTGTGTTGCTCCAGACTATGTTTTCGTACATAAAGATGTCTATGCAGAATTCATTAATTTACTTTCACAAAATATTAAAGAATTCTTTGGTGAACATCCTCTTGATTCTGAAGAACTATGTCATATCATCAACCGTAAACACTTTAATCGTTTGATGTCTTTAGCCGAAGGACAGCACTTCATCTTGGGTGGAAATGCTAATGAACGCACATTAAAGTTTGAACCAACTTTGATAGAAGGCGCAAAGGCAGAAGATCGCATTATGCAGGAAGAAATATTTGGTCCATTACTACCAATCTTGCCATACACAAATATCGATGATGTCATTTCTTACATTAATGATCATCCAAAACCTCTCGCTTTATATTTATTTACTGAAAGCAAAGAATTACAGGATCATGTCATGAGCGCTTGCTCATTTGGTGGCGGTTGTATTAACGATACGATCATTCATCTCACGGAAAAAGAATTACCATTTGGTGGGGTCGGAGAATCAGGAATCGGCCATTATCATGGTTTCTATTCATTCGAAACATTCTCACATGCTAAATCAATATTAAATTCTTCAACAAGAAGAGATATCACTTGGCGTTACTATCCACTTGATGAAGACAAAGAATATACAATCAGAAAGCAGTTTAAATAGAAGGAATCCACACGGATTCCTTTTTTGATCGTTGATAAAACTAGACATCGACCCGCTTGACTCTTATAATATTCCTATAAAACAATAGAAAGGAATTGGAAATATGGATAATAACCAAACTCCTGTCATTGAATTATCATTTAATGACAGTTTCGAACCAGAAGTTTTACAGGAAAACAAAGAACTTCAAAAAGATCATGACAGTGTCGGCGGTTCTTTGATTGGCATGTTAAATGATATCATTAAAGAAATCATTAATGATGTTTTAGGCGATGACTATGACTTATCAAGTGTCATTCGTATTGCTTCTCAGAATGCTGCAAATTTCGTTCATCTTTATGATGCCTATAGAAATGGTGGAGGCAAGCAGATGGATGTTGATTACGCTGATATCAAACCAACGATCAATTCCATTATTATGCTTGATGAAGATCAGAACTATGTTTTTGGTTTCGCATCAGATGATGATGAAGTACAGATCAGCTATTTATTCAGTGCTTTAGCTGTAACAGCTGCAAAGTTACTTGAACCTGACGAAATTGATAATGTTTTAGGTGTCTTCGTTTCAGCCGTTGTCGATGATCTCTTTGAAGAAGACGATGACGAAGAAGATGACATCGTAGATATCGCATAAGATAATAGGGGACTCTCGTCCCTTTTCTTTTTACTCTCATAAACTTTATTGCCGAGGAAATATCAATTTATCTCATAAACTTCTTATATCAAATTATATGCATGAATCCTTATCTTTTCTCATGTCAAGTTACACTTGACAGAAGGCAAGGGCCGCTTTATTGTCAATACCACTTAATGCTCTTATACTTTTCATTGTCATCAGGAGGCTATTATGAAATTCAGTGAAGAAATCAAACGATTAAGAAAAGAACATCATTATACACAAGATGAGCTTGCCAAAAAGCTACATGTCACAAGGCAGGCAGTTTCAAACTGGGAAAATGAAAAAAATCTTCCTGATATTGAAACTGTCATTGCAATCGCTCAAATCTTCAACATTTCTCTTGATGAACTAATTCTTGGAGGTAATACAGATATGAGTAAAAAATTGATCAACGACGGTAAAGAAAACAAAAAAGCTAAATACAATATGGTCACCGTCCTCATTGGAGCATTGATCATCTTCTTAGGATTTTCATGTTTCGTCTTTAAAGGGCTCTCGGTTGAATATGTAGATGCTTCTGGTATTTTACATGAAAACTTCTTCCTTATTCCTATCGGCTATACTTTGATATTAATTGGAATGATCATTCTCTTCTTCAATATCATTAAATCATTGAAGAACCATTTTAGTCATCATTAAAGTAGTATCCTCCATTACGGGGGACACTGCTTTTCATGATTTCTTATGAAGCTGCTCGTTCATTTTACTTCTTTCTAAAAATGTCTATAAAAGATCAAATAGATCAGAAGGGCAGTTAAAAGTTGCAAAATAACGTATAAAACTATGCTTGAAGATCCTAGCAATGATCTTTCTTTTTCAATTCTAATAAAAACCTTCTATCACATAGTGAAAGAAGGTTCACAATTCTTATATTCAAGTGACTTATCAATTCAAACAAGCTGCATGAGTATTTTATTTATGCTCATTAAAGATGGCTTTTGTAATCTTTCCCTCTTTAAAAAGCATCATCATTTCATTCGTTAATGACAAATGATCCGGCTGTAAAACTATATCTTCTCGTTTCGTCCAGACACCTTTCTTTAACTCACTACGATCAAGGGTGATCGTAGGGTCGCCATCTACTTCACAGTAAAAGCCCATTAAAATATCATCTGCGAATCCCCAAGGCTGAGATTTGTAATACGTAATATTTTTCACCTTGAGGCCTACTTCTTCCATCACTTCACGAGCAACCGTCTGTTCAACCGTTTCCCCAATTTCCGTAAAGCCGGCAATTAATGCATTATGTCTAAACCCTTGTGCATATTTAGTAATCAATATTTCATCATCATGGATCACACCAACGATGACAGCGGGGTTAATTTTTGGATAAATACGACGTTCGCAAGCTGGACATACAATTGCTCTTTCATCTTTAGCAAGTTGCGTTTCACTGCCGCAGCTGCCACAATATTTATTGGCATGATACCATGTTGATAAATGGAAGGCAGTCACTGCCGTTAATAAATAAGGCTTCCAGTCTTCATCATCGTCTCTAAGATTCCAAATATCTTCGTAATAATATTCTTTCATATAAATATGATGTTTTAAAAGAAAGCAATCCGTCTCATCAAGAGATCCCATATAAATAAATTCATACTCTTTATTTTTAGGAAGATCCTCAAAGCGAGGAAAACTAAAGCCATGATCCTCTTTAACAAGAACACTTCTCTTTCTGAAGGAAAAGATTAAGCTTCCTTCTTTTGGTGTCTTATTTGCGTCATAACTATTGTTAAATACGTGTGGTTGTATATCTTGTATCATTTTTCTACCTCTTTTCTCTATTATAAAACTTTATGTGAGGCTGACAATCATTTCTCCCATTAAATTCATGTTAAGGACATTTTTATAGATTAATATTATCTATTAGAAAGAAGGCTATTTTATGCAAATTAATGAAGCTATTAGTAAAAGAAGATCAATCAGAAAATTTACTGGTGAATTACCAGATGAAGAAAATTTGAAAGCAATCATAAAAGCAGGGGAACAGGCCCCAGTTGCAATGGGAAAATATGGATCATTCCATATGACAATTCTAACAAATAAAGATTTATTAAATAAAATTAATGAGAAGGCTGCTGCCTTCTTTAAGAATCCTAAATTCAATCCTCTATATGACGCTCCAATGCTGATCATCATTTCCGCTGAAAAGCCATCACCAGGACTAGAAAATTCCATTTATTCAAGTGCTGCTTGCATCGTTGAAAACATGGCTCTTGAAGCCGTCGAACAAAATGTAGGAGCTTGCCTGATCTGGGGTGCCATCGCGTCTATTGCTAATGATCAAGATATCCTTCAGGCATTGAATATTCCTGAAGGATCCATTCCTTGTTGCGGTATCGTATTAGGAAAGAGTGACATGCCTTATAAAGAACGTTCAATTGCTTTAGATCGTATTCAGATCAATGAAGTGAAATAAATTCTGAATGTGATATTATGATCATATTCTAAGCACAGAAAGGCTTTACATGATATAATTACTACAATGAAATGGGGTAATAACAATGGAAAACATTGAACAAAAAGATATTGATAATATTATCAATACGATCATGGACGACTATTCAAAAGGTCGTGATATCGACTCAATGTCAGTATTTCACCAGCCTGATATGGATGTGATCAAAGATATCATTAATAAATTATTACGCGTCTTTTATCCTGGATTCTATCGTGAACGTGTTTATAAATATTATAATGAGCGTAATAACTTAGCCGTCCTCATTGAAGATATTATGTACAATCTTCAAAAACAGATCAGCATCGTCCTTCATAACCGAGACGAATACTTAGATTCTGATGAAGAAGTGACTGATCACGAAGCGTATCTTATTACAAAGAAGTTTTTTCACAACATTCCTAAAATTCGAGCTTATCTCGATACCGATATGCAGGCCGCTTTTGATGGCGATCCAGCAGCAAACGGCAAAGATGAAATCGTTCTTTGTTACCCAGGATTATTAGCAACTACGATCAATCGTATTGCTCATGAGCTCTTTGTTTTAGATGTACCGCTTATTCCAAGAATGATGACCGAATATGCCCATTCAATCACAGGTGTAGATATTCATCCTGGTGCAAAAATTGGTAAGTATTTCTTTATTGACCACGCAACAGGGATCGTCATTGGTTCAACAACGGTAATTGGAGATCACGTTAAAATCTATCAAGGCGTTACTCTTGGTGCCTTATCGACAAGAAAGGGGCAAGCATTGCACGGTATCAAACGTCATCCAACGATTGAAGATAACGTCACGCTTTATGCGGGCGCAAGTGTTTTAGGCGGTGAAACAGTGATTGGCCATGATACAGTCGTTGGCTCAAATGCCTTTATCACATCATCAGTACCACCTAATTCACGTATCTCAATTGAAAACAAATCAATTCATGTAGAAAATTCAAAAGTCAAAGAAGAAAAAATTGATGACTCTACTTGGTTCTACATTATTTAAAGGAGAAAACAATGGACAAATTTCGTGAAAAATTCAGAAAACCATTAAACAAATATTCAAAGGTTAAAAAAGTCATCGGTGTCGTTTCAGGAAAGGGTGGAGTAGGAAAATCATTAGTAACAACATCCTTAGCAGTCGCCATGAATAGAGCCGGCTATAAAACCGCAATTATGGATGCCGATATCACTGGTCCATCTATTCCTAAAGCATTTGGTATTGAGGGACAAACTTATCAAAATCAAAAAGGAATTTTGCCAAGAACAAGTAAAACTGGTATTAAAATCATGTCATTAAACTTGTTAGTAGAAAATCCAGGTGATCCAGTCATCTGGCGTGGACCGATCCTAGCAGATATGGTCACTCAGTTCTGGACAGATGTATTCTGGGATGATGTAGATTACATGTTTGTAGATCTTCCTCCTGGAACAGGTGATATTCCGCTAACAGTATTCCAGGCTCTTCCTGTCGATGGAATTGTCGTCGTCACATCACCACAGGAACTTGTAAAGATGATTGTTGAAAAATCCGTAAAAATGGCTAACGAAATGGACATTCCTGTATTAGGGCTTGTGGAAAACATGAGTTATTATGTTTGTCCTGACTGTGGCAAAAAACATGAGATTTTCGGTCCATCACATATCGAAGAAGTTGCTAAAGAATTTTCTATCGATACATTTGCCAAACTACCTATTGATCCTTCCATTGCTCAGTCCATTGATGCAGGCAATGCCGAAGCGATGAAGATTGAACATCTTGATCCAATCATTTCAAAGATTCAAAACTTATAAAAACAACGACTCAGAAATTTACATTCTGAGTCTTTTACTTATTTATAGATATTCCTTATAGAGGTCCTTATACTGAGGATCTACTTCTAATATTGCATTCATTCCCAAATAAAAAGCCTCACTAAAGCCATCGTTTTCCTTATCAATACACCACATCACTTCATATCCTGTAAATAAATGTGCCAATGCATCATACAATATTGCAGGATCACAGTGATTTTGAATCTCATTTTTTTCTTGAGCTTTCTTAATAATAATATGGCACAATTTTGTCAAACTTTCTTGCATCTCAAAAGTCTTTCGGTTTTCCTTGAGATTGGCAATAAAGAGCTGACTTAATAAATCAAAGCCATATCTCTTAGTATCATTAATAATCGTAGAAAAAATAATAAGAAGCTGCTGATAATGACTATCACTGTCTACTAAGCGATACGTATCATTCACAAGCTTTTCAATGGTTTGATCATAAAAATCTAAAACAAGGTCTTCTTTTCCTTTAATGTATTTATAAAGAGTTGGCTTCGTAATATGCACTGCATCACAAATATCTTGAATCGTCACATTGTTATAACCATTTTTTAAAAATAAATCGATGGCAGTTTTTTTGATTTCTTCTACATTAATTTTCATAACTGAACTCCTTAGGCCTCATCATATCATAGAATTTACTCATTTTGTTAAATAATTCACTTTAATTGATTGTAAGCGTTGACATCATCATTATAAGTTATATAATTTACTTGAGTTAAGTTTTTATTAACCCAAGTACAAGGAGGTCTATTATGGCAAGAGGGTTATTTGACAAAACGTATATTGGAAAAATGAAATTGAAGAATCGTATCTTTATGTCGCCAATGGGTACGACCGGTGAAGCCGATGGTGCTTATTGCAATGAAGGAATCGATTACTTTGAAGAACGTGCAAAAGGGGGAGCAGCTCTCATCATTACAGGTGCAAACGTTGTCTCTACGAAGTTTGAACCAAGACCATGTACAGAACTTTCAGATTTCCATCATGTAGAAAGATTAAATATGCTCATCGAAAGATGTCACGCTTATGGTGCAAAAGTATGTGTACAGTTGTCACCTGGTCTAGGTCGTCAGCAATTTACAGATCCATTCACACCACCATACAGTGCCGGGAGTGTTCCAGCATTCTGGTTCCCTAACCTTATTTGTAAGCCATTTTCAAAAGATGATATTCATTATCTAGTAGAAAAAGTTGGTTATAGTGCATCACTAGCTGTCAATGCTGGTGCCGATTGTGTTGAATTACATGCTTATGGTGGATATCTCCTTGATCAGTTCCATTCAGTACAATGGAATAATAGAACTGATGAATATGGTGGTTCACTCGAAAATAGAATGCGTTTTACATTAGAATGTATTGAAGCTATCAAAAAGAATGTTCCTGCTGATATGCCAGTCCTTGTCAAATTCACTCCTCATCAGAGAGTCGAAGGATTCAGAACGATTGACGAAGGCATTGAAATGGCAAAAATTCTTGAAAAAGCTGGCGTAGATGCCTTACATGTCGACACAGGATGTTATGAAGAATGGTTCCAGGCAATTACCACTGTCTATAGTACGCCAGGTTTCAAGCTTGATGTTCAAAAAGCCATTAAAGATGTCGTAAGTGTTCCTGTTCTTGGTGATGGAAAATTAAAAGATCCGGCTGATGCAAGAAAAGCCATTGAAGATGGAATTCTTGATTATGTAGGTCTTGCTCATCAGATGTTAGCAGATCCTTATTGGCCAAAGAAAGTAAAGACACATCATGAAGAAGATATTGTCCCTTGTGTAGGCTGTAATGAATGTCTTTTAGCAGGGTTTAGCGGTAAACATTACTATTGTGCGGTCAACCCATTATGTTATGCAGAAAAAGCTTATGCCTTATCAAAACCAGACGGAGAAAAGCGTAAAGTTCTGATCATCGGTGGTGGACCTGGTGGTATGATGGCAGCTATTACAGCAAAGCGTCGTGGCTTCGATGCTGATCTTTATGAAGCAAGTGACAAACTTGGTGGAACATTATGGCCTGCAGGCGGACCTGATTTCAAAGAAGATGTCTTAAAGCTCATCACTTATTTAGAAACACAATGCCGTAAATTCAATGTCAATGTTCATCTTAATAGTCCAATCACTAAAGATAATATTCCTGATGGATATGATAAAGTCATTTTAGCAACTGGCTCATCACCAGCTATGCCACCTATCCCTGGCATTGAAACAACAACTTTAGCAAGTGATTATTTAACACATAAAGCAGCAGTAGGTCAAAAAGTTGTCGTTATTGGAGCTGGTCTTGCCGGTACAGAATCAGCTTGCGATATTGCTGGTCATGGCGGAGAAGTAACTTTAGTCGAAATGTGTCCAGATATTCTTTATACTGCTAACCATTGTTTAAATAATGATCAGCACTTAAGAAAGATGGTTAAAGATCGTGGCGTAAAGAAGGAAACTAATGCCAAAGTCACGAATATTACACCTACAAGTGTTACATTTGAAAGAGATGGCGAGACGATCACACTTACATGCGATACCGTTTTAAATGCTGTGGGATTTAAACCTAATAATGCACTTGAAGACCTCTTAGAAGAAAAATATGACGAAGTTGCAGTAATTGGTGATGCAGTTGCACCAAGAAAAATCTTAACAGCTGTACATGAAGGCTATCATGCCATTCGTGTTATGGAATAGAAAGGAACAAAATTATGATCTCATTTGATTTAACAGGAAAAGTAGCAATCGTAACGGGTGCTTCAAGCGGTTTAGGCCAGCAGTTTGCCCGTGCTTTAAGTGAACAAGGATGTGACGTTGCCATTCTTGCAAGAAGAAAAGAACGTCTTGAAAAATTAGCCGAAGAATTAAAAGCAAATGGACATGACGCATTACCAGTGACATGTGATGTTACAGATGAAGAGAGCATTAAAAATGCAGTCAAAACAGTCTTTGACCACTTTGGCCACATTGATATTCTTGTCAATAATGCTGGTGTCGTAGAATATTCAAAAGGATTAGCTGATCATACAACAGCACAATGGGACAAAGTCTTAAATACTGACCTTAAAGGTGTCTTCCTAATGGGTAGAGAAGTTTCTAAAATTATGATGGAACAAAAGTCTGGCCGTATTATTAATATCGCTTCTGTCGGCGGTATTCAAGCTGGTCCATCACAAGTAAGTTACTTTGCAGCAAAAGGCGGAGTTGTCAATCTTACAAAAGCTATGGCAGGGGATCTTGCACCATATGGAATTCTTGTCAATGCAATTGCTCCAGGTGTCTATGATACAGAAATGACACATAATGACCTAGATGCTCCTGGTTCTTTAGTTCTTAAAAACAGAGTCGCTTTAAAACGTTTTGGTCGTGAAGGCGAAATGAATGGAGCCCTCATCTACTTTGCAAGTGATGCCTGCACATATACAACAGGTCAGCTTCTCGTCATTGATGGTGGCATGACAAGCATGCTTTAATAATATTTGTTTTAATAAAAGTTGATGATGTTAAGCTTTGACAATAATACGATCTTTCATATCTTTTCCATTTTCATAGAAAATGATTTCTCCCTCCGAGAACAAAGACTGATCATCAACTTATAAATAAAGGACTGTCGCGCTGACAGTCCTTTATATTTATTTCATATTTTTTACTTCTTCACGAACAAGTGCTTTCTTTAAAGCTAATTCAGCTCTCTTGATATCCACTTCTTCACTATGAGAAGCTAAACGTTTACGAGCACGCTTTTCAGCTTCTTGAGCTCGTTTAAGATCGATATCTTCCTGAGATTCAATCGTATTTGCAATTAAAGTAACCACATTTTCAGCAGAGACATATAAGAAACCTCCACCAACCGCAAATTCATACTTTTTATTATCAACACGATAATTCATCTCAGATACCTGTACACCTGTAGCAAGAGGAATATGATGAGCCATAATACCCATATAGTCATCAGTTGCTCTGAAATTAATAATATCAGCTTCTTCGTCTCGGTAGGTTCCTTCAGGTGTGACGATCTTTAAGCGAAATTTACTCATTCTTTAAGGTTTCTGCTTTCTTGGCAGCTTCTTCAATAGTACCTACGTTATGGAAAGCTGCTTCTGGAAGATCATCCCATTTACCTTCAAGAATTTCCTTGAAGCCTTTTACAGTATCTTCAACATGGACGTATTTACCATCCAAGCCTGTGAACTGAGAAGCGACAGTAAATGGCTGAGATAAGAAGTTACGTACACGTCTTGCACGTGCTACAGTCTGCTTATCTTCATCACTTAATTCATCCATACCTAAGATTGCAATGATATCCTGTAATTCCTGATATCTCTGCAAGATCTGCTGTACACCATGAGCAACTTCATAATGTTCCTTACCAACAATGTTTGGATCCAAGCCACGAGATGATGAGTTCAATGGATCTACGGCAGGGTAGATACCTAAAGCGGCAATTGAACGATCAAGAACGACTCTGGCATCCAAGTGTGTAAATGTTGTTGCTGGAGCTGGGTCAGTTAAGTCATCGGCAGGGACATAAACGGCCTGTACTGATGTGATAGAACCCTTCTTAGTAGAAGTAATACGTTCCTGTAACTGTCCCATTTCAGTTGCTAATGTTGGCTGGTAACCAGCCTGAGATGGTACACGACCAAGTAAGGCAGATACTTCGGAACCAGCCTGAGTGAAACGGAAGATATTATCAATGAATAATAATACATCCTGGCCCTGTTCATCACGGAAATATTCAGCCATTGTTAAACCAGTTAAAGCAACTCTAAGTCTTGCTCCTGGTGGTTCATTCATCTGACCAAAGACAAGTGTTGTCTTATTCAATACGCCAGATTCTTTCATTTCATAGTAAAGGTCATTACCTTCACGTGAACGTTCGCCGACACCAGCGAAAACAGATAAACCATTATGTTCTGTTGCGATGTTATTGATGAATTCCTGAATTAATACGGTCTTACCAACACCGGCACCACCGAATAGACCAATTTTACCACCCTTAATGAATGGACATAACAAGTCTACGACTTTAATACCTGTTTCAAGAATTTCAGTTTCTGTTCTTTGTTCTGCATATGTTGGAGCAGCTCTGTGGATCGGCATATGCTTTGCGTCATTTAATTCTTCCTTGCCGTCAATAGCATGACCTAAGACATTGAACATTCTGCCTAAAGTTTCATTGCCAACAGGGACACTGATTGGTGCACCTGTATCAACGGCATCCATCTGTCTTGTTAAACCATCAGTAGAGCCCAAGGCGATACAACGTACAACGTCATCGCCAATATGTTGAGCAACTTCCAATACCAATTCTTCACCATGGTTATCAATCTTAATGGCAGTATTGATTTCTGGCAAGTCTTTAACGCTATCGAACTGAATATCGACAACTGGACCTTTGGCACTGATGATCTTACCAATATTCTTAGACATATGGCACCTCCTTAATTATTTCCTGCATTTGCACCAGACACGATTTCATTAACTTCATTAGTGATCTGCGTCTGACGTGCTTTGTTATATTTCAATCTTAAATTATCAGTTAATTCCTGGGCATTATCTGTAGCGTTTTCCATTGAAGTTCTACGTGAAGCATTTTCACTTGTTACTGATTCTACTAAGTAACCAAAAATAACACCTTGTAAATACATAGGAATTAAAGCACCTAAAACTTCTTCTGGAGAAGGTTCAAATAATGTCAGCTTATGTAAACCTTTTTCTTCTTTCTTCTTTTCAAGATTTGAAGTCTCAACTGGCAACAGCTGTACAACTCTTGGAGTAAACGTAATATTATTAACAAATTCAGTATAAAGAATATAGATGTTTTTAATCTTCTTTTCTTTATACCCTTCCATCAAATGATTTGTTAAACGGATAACATCATTAAATTCAAGAGTTGAATTTAAGTTGACATAATCATTATTTACTTCATTGTTCGTATGATTTTTATAATAATGTTCTCCCTTAGAGCCAATGACATAAACCAAAGCATCATCGTTGATTTCTTCTTCGCTCTTCTTGAACACATTTGCATTATAAGCACCACATAAACCTAAGCTAGAAGTGATGACAATGTAGACATCTTTGCCAGTATTGTTGACTTTAAGAAATGGTGAATCAACCTGACCCTTACACGTTTCAAGAATCTCAGCACATGTTTCTCTAACCTGTGAGTAATAAGGTTTAGAAGCATCGAGTCTTTTACGAGTCTTCATCAATTTAGAAGATGCGACAAGTTCCATAGCCTTCGTAATCTTCATAGTTGATTCAACAGATTTCATACGGCGCTTGATCGCCTGCATCTGTCCAGCCATAAGTCATTACCCTGCTTTCTGAAGTTTTTCGAACTGTTCTACATAAGCTTGCATTGCAGTTTTTAAGTTAGCAATTAAAGTATCAGATAAAGCTTTCTTTTCATTGATTTCCTTAATATATTCAGGATGATGAGCCTGGATATTTTCTACAAGGCCTTCCATGAAGTCAGCAATCTTGTCAACTTTAACAGTCTTTGTAAAGCCATACTTTAACGCAAATAACGTTAAGACCATAGCTTCAACGCTACGTGGTGAATACTGTGGCTGTACTAAAGCAGCACGAATTCTTTCACCTTTTTCAATGACAGCCTTTGTTTCTTCATCCAAGTCAGAACCAAACTGAGCGAATGACTGCATTTCTTCATACTGAGCTAATTCATATTTCAAAGTTGAAGAAACCTGCTTCATTGCTTTGATCTGGGCAGCTGACCCTACACGTGATACAGATAACCCTGTATCAATGGCAGGTCTGAAACCAGAGTTAAATAGATCCTGCTGTAAGAAGATCTGACCATCAGTGATAGAAATAACGTTTGTTGGGATATAAGCTGAAATATCGCCAGCCTGCGTTTCGATAATAGGGAGGGCAGTAATTGAACCACCGCCATTTTCTTTATTCAATTTACAAGATCTTTCAAGTAATCTTGAATGTAAGTAGAAGACATCACCTGGATAAGCTTCACGTCCTGGTGGTCTCTTTAATAATAACGATAATGTACGATAAGCTACGGCATGTTTACTTAAATCATCATAAACGATCAAAACATCCTTACCTTGTTCTAGCCATTCTTCACCAATTGCACATCCAGCATAAGGAGCGATGTACTGAACTGGTGCTAATTCAGAAGCAGAAGCACTAACGACAGTTGTATAATCCATAGCGCCGCCATCTTTTAATCTCTGAACGACCTGAGCAACTGTTGAGTTTTTCTGACCGATTGCAACATAAATACAGTAAACATCTTGACCTTTCTGGTTTAAGATCGTATCAACTGCAATTGCAGTTTTACCAGTCTGTCTATCACCAATGATCAACTCACGCTGACCACGTCCGATAGGGATGATGGCATCGATTGTAGTAATACCTGTCTGTAATGGCGTATCAACTGATTTTCTTGTCATTACACCAGGAGCGATTCTTTCAATTGGTCTTGTTTTTGATGTATGAATTTCACCCTGGCCATCGATAGCCTGACCTAAAGGGTTAACGACACGTCCTAATAATTCATCACCGACAGCAACTTCCATGATTCTGCCAGTTCTACGAACTTCGTCGCCTTCTTTGATATCATCAGAATTACCTAAAAGTGTGACACCGACACTATCTTCATCAAGGTTCATGACCATCCCATATACTTCATGAGGGAATTCGATTAATTCACCAAGCATGGCATTGTCCAAACCATGAATAACAGAAACACCGTCACCAACAGTCATAACTGTACCGACGTCTTTCTGTTCAATGACGTTATCATAATGCTTGATCTGCTCTTTGATCAAAGCACTGATCTCATCTGGTCTTAAACTCACACTATTCACCTACTTTCTAAAAGCTCTTCTTTAAGCTTTTCAACTTTAGTTTTAATTGAGTCATCATAGACTCTATTGTTGATCTGAACACGGATACCACCAATTAATCCAGTATCAACAATTTGGCGAAGAACGATCGTCTTATTTTCTTTCTTACTGATAGCCTGTTCAATAGACTTCAGCTGTTCATCACTTAAACGATAAGCGGTATAAACGATACCTTCTTCAATCCCAAGCTTCTTATTGCTCATTGCAATAAAGCTTCGACAAATATCACGAATATAATGAACTCTTCTCTTCTTAATGATTAATTTGAGAAAGTTTAATACATAAGGATGTACTGATGATGCAAAAGCTTCATCAAGAATCTTATTCTTATCATCATCAGGTACTAAAACATGCGAGAAGAACTGAACAAATGATGGATTACTTTCAATGACCTCATCTACTAACTTCATATCATCTAAGTAAGCAGTAAGGGCATTTTCTTCTTGCGCTAACGAGAATAAAGATTCAGCGTAGCGATCTGCGACCTGACTATCCATAAATTAGTTCACGACCTTATCTACGAAATCCTTAACCATTTCATCATTTGTTGCCGCATCCATTTGTTTATTCATGATCTTTTCTGCTACCTGAGTAGCAATGTCAACAATTTCGCCCTTCATCTCAGCACGAGCCTGAGCTTTTTCAGCAGCAATTTCTTCCTCTGCCTGAGCGATTTTCTTACGTGCCTGTTCATTAGCAGAATCCACAATCCTCTGCTTTTCCTTGTTGGCATCATCTTTAGCCATATCAATAATGTCATGATACTGTTTTGCAGATTCACGGGCCTGCTTTTCACTTTCATCTAAGAAAGTCTGAGCTTGGTCACGCATCGTCTGAGCATCATTAATATTCTTTTCAATAGCATCTGCTCTCTTGTGTAAGAAATTCAAAACATAGTTCCATGCGAATTTTCTAAAGATCAGCAGTAAGATGCCAGTAGAAATAAGCTGCACAATGATTGTGGTCCAGTTTGGCATTAGCTTTAATTCAATATCTGGCATTGCAGTTCCTCCTTAGCAAATGAATTAATATACGAATAATAGGATCAATGAAATTAATAAACCATATAAGGCTACTGTTTCAGTCATGGCGATACCTAAGATCATCATAGTACGAATCTTAGATTCTGCTTCTGGGTTACGGCCGACAGCTTCTACACCTTTAGAAGCGGCGATACCTTCACCAATACCTGTACCTAAACCAGCGCAAACTGCGATACCTGCAGCGATTGCAATCAAACCTTTATCTGTCATAATAATTTTTTCCTCCTTGAATGACTTTTTTGTTTTCTTTATTCCTCATCAGGGTTCTCCATTGAGATCATGATTGTGGATAATGTAACGAATACTAATGCCTGAATGACACCTGAGAAGACATCAAAATAAGCATGAAGCCAAGGTGCCACTAAAGGACCAATAAAGTTAAATTTAATGACATGCATCGTGATGACTTCAGAAAGCCAAGTCGTAAACGAATAGACTAATGACATAATGAAAACACCACTTAACATATTACAGAAAATACGCATTGAGATTGAGATCAATGGTGAAATCAAGCTGAATAAGTTTGTTGGCGGAATTAAATTTGCCTTCAAATATGAGCCAATACCATTATGCTTGATTGAGTTGTACTGAATCAGCACCCAGGTAATGATCGTTAATGATAACGTGATCGAATAATTGGATGTTGGTGCATCAAACCCAATTAGACCTGATAAGTTCGAAACTAAGATCCAGATAAACAACATTGTAAAGTATGGAAAATAGTTCTTTTGGAACTTCTTAGGCATAATGGATGAATAATAATCATACAGCCAAGAAACTAACATTTCAAAAACCAGCAAGATCCCATGAGGTTTCTTAAGCGGATCTCCTTCTTTAAATTTCTTACCTACCCAAATGAAGAATATGGCCAAGACAACCGTGATGATTAAAGAGTAAACCAATTCACTTTGAATGACGATCTTCATTATTCATGTTTCCTCCTTTCCCTGAATGTTGTCCAATAGATCGTAAATTGCGGAAGCATCAGGGCTATAAAAGCAGTCCATAAATTGAAATACTGTTTACAAAAAATGCCCGGAAGCAGACCGACTGCATAAAGTGGCAACTTTATCACACTTAAAAGAACGACCCATTTAGACATTGTTGCAATGATCATATCGACCAATTTTATATTTACAAAATGAACGGCCATTCCAATAGCCCAGCCATACAGCCAGCCAATTGGAAAGGCAATTCGATTTGTAACAAAAGTAAGGATGACACAAACACCTAACCCAAAGAACAATAGGGGAAAGGAAGCTTTGATCATCTTTTTAAGATCGTTCATTAATCAGTACCGAATAAACGATCGCCCGCATCACCTAAGCCAGGCACGATGTAGCCATTTTCATTCAAATGGTCATCAAGAGCAGCTAAAGTAATATCTACATCAGGGTGTTTCTCCTGTAGGAATTTAACCCCTTCTGGAGCACCGACTAAACATACCAACATGATGTCCTTAGCTCCACGTTTCTTAATATCTTCAATAGCCATATCAGCTGAACCACCGGTAGCTAACATTGGATCAACAATGATGACCTTGCTATCTTCGATTCCCTTAGGAAAGCGAGCATAGTATTCATGAGGTTCCAATGTTTCTTCATCACGATACATACCAATATGACCAATCTTGGCATTTGGCATGATCTTTCTAAAGCCGTCCACCAAACCGATCCCAGCTCTTAAGATAGGAACTAAAACGATCTGTTCAGCTAATTCATAGCCAGTTGTTTTACAAATAGGTGTTTCAATATCGATAAGTTTTAAAGGAAAATCCTTTGAAACTTCGTAAGCCATCAGCATAGCAATTTCATCTAATGCCTGTTTAAAAATATAAGTTGATGTATCTTTATTACGCATAATAGATAATTTATGCTTAATAAGAGCATGATCAATAATTTTAACACTCATACTATTTCTCCAAATAATTAAGATCCTTATACATTGTGACCTTATCAGTTAAAGCTTTTACACGTGCTAAACAATTTTGTTTAACTTCATCAGTTTCTTCATTCATTAAACGATAAGCAATGATCTTACCAACTTCTCTAAAGTCATCTTCTTTGAAGCCTTTAGTTGTCATAGCTGGAGTCCCAACACGGATACCAGATGTCTTGAATGGTTTTTCTGTATCAAATGGGATTGCATTCTTATTAGCTGTGATATTTACTTCGTCAAGTAAACGCTGAGCTTTCTTACCAGAAATTCCACATGAAGTCTTAACATCAATTAACATTAAATGGTTATCAGTACCACCTGTAACGATTCTGAAACCTTCTTCTTTTAATGATTCTTCTAATGCTTTGGCATTCTTCTTGATCTGCTTTGCATAGTCCTTAAATTCAGGCTGTAAAGCTTCATAGAAGCAAGCTGCCTTGGCAGCAATGATATGCATTAAAGGTCCACCCTGCATGCCAGGGAATACTGCTGAGTTGATCTTCTTGATCAATTCTTCACTATTCGTCATGATGACACCGCCACGAGGACCTCTTAATGTCTTATGAGTTGTTGAAGTGACAATATCAGCATATGGGAATGGTGATGGATGTTCACCAGCTGCAATTAAGCCAGCAATATGAGCAATATCGACCATGAATAATGCGCCATTTTCATGGGCTACATCAGCCATAAACTTAAAGTCGATGACTCTTGAATAGGCACTTGCACCTGCAACGACAAGCTTAGGTTTAACTGTTTCAATAAGTTCTTTATATGCATCATAATCGATTGTTTCAGTATCACGACGAACACCATAAGAATGGAATTCATAAGTTTTACCTGAGAAGTTAACAGGGGAACCATGTGTTAAATGACCACCATCTGCTAAGCTCATCCCACAAACCTTATCACCAGGCTGTAATAAAGCAAAATAAACAGCGGTATTAGCCTGAGCACCAGAATGTGGCTGAACATTAGCATATTTACAATTGAATAATTTACATAAACGTTCAATGGCTAATGTTTCAACTTCATCAACATACTGACAGCCACCATAATATCTTCTTCCTGGATAACCTTCAGCATATTTGTTGGTCAAAACAGATCCCGCTAATTCCATAATTTCTTCAGAGACAAAGTTTTCTGAAGCAATCAATTCAATGTTATTTCTCTGTCTGTTTAATTCTCTCTGTACACTTTCAAAGACTTCTGTATCTCTCATGAATTTCACTCCTTCTCTAACGCCATCATTTTTTCAATACGACGAATATGACGGCCTCCTTCAAATTCACTTGTAAAGAATGCATCAACGATTTCTAATGCGAGTCCTTCACCTATAACTCTTGCCCCCATAGCAAGCATGTTGGCATCGTTATGTTGTCTTGTTTTCTTAGCACTGTAAACGTCGTGGCATAATGCACAACGAATACCTTTTACCTTGTTAGCGGTAATCGAAACACCAATACCAGTTCCACAAATAACAACACCTTTTTCGCATTCCCCACTTGCTACTGCTTTTGCAGCTTTGCTAGCATAGTCAGGATAATCACACGACTCTTCGTTGTATGTGCCAAAATCTTCTACTTCATGGCCCAAACGTTTTAATTCTTGGATCACTGCCTGTTTCAGCTTGAATCCCCCATGATCACAAGCAATTGCAATCTTCATCGATAGAAAGCCTCCTTAATTTCTTCTTCACTAATAGCGCCTTTACGTAATACTTTCACTTCATCATTTGTTAACATAACAACGGTACTAGCGAGGGTTGAAGATGTCTGTCCTCTCACAACGAGATCAATACGTCCATCTAGCTGTTCAAGAACTTCCTGTTCGTTGGTCGTATTCTTATGCCCTGATAAATTTGCACTTGTCACTGATAAAGGACCAGTCATTTCAATCAGATCCAGAACATACTGACATTCTGGAATTCGAATTCCAATCGTTGGCAGACCATTCGTCATGGCATCATCGACGTTATCTTTCTTTTTTAAGATCAACGTGATACGTCCTGGCATAAATGTCTTTGCCACATTCATGATCTTCTCATCAACATAAGCATACTTCTCAATATCTTCAAGATGCGATAACATTAATGTAATAGCTTTAGAATGATCTCTGTTTTTTGCTACAAACAACTTTTCTAAAGCATCCTTGTTTCCAAATTGACATCCCACACCATAGACAGTTTCAGTTGGGATGGAAACAACACCGCCAGAAAGAATGCAGTCCGCAACTGTTTTCATATCTTCCTGATCAACTACTTTTGTCATTAAATATCACCTCATACTAGTCAACATTTTAGCACAAAATCGCTATATTTAATATAAAATACCGCAGAGTGTAAACGGTTACTTAACGATTTTCATTACTTTTTTTGCAAAATTTATATTTTGTTTAATCAATTGAACCATTTATACCATTTTTCTTAAATAAATTAAATTACGCGATCATGATTTCTTATTATCCGGATTTTAATCTATTTTTTTATTTTTCTTGTAATTAAATCATAATCGTCATCAATTCGAATTTTACTCATTATTTACATATTATCAATAAATAATA
>ONFH01000290.1 GCA_900317015.1 uncultured Erysipelotrichaceae bacterium
ACATGTCTCAAATTTTTTGTCAAGAATTATTGAATAAAGTTTATTTGTGTTCTTTTTCGAAATGAAGCCTTCCAATTTGTCTTAAACAAAAAAGTAAGGCAACTTACCTTACTTCTTGTAACGTCTTTTTCTCTTTTTAGAATCCATGATCTCATTGATTTTGGTAAAGATCTTATGAACTTTTTCAATCAGATCACTCTGTGAATCAATAGTTGCTAAAACCGAATCGACCTCATCACTCAAATTGGCAATCTGTGGACGATACTCTTCTTCGACTTTTTTATGGAATGCATCGATCTTTTCTAATGACTGAATGATCTTGATGCCAATATAAATCAGCCCGACTCCGATCACTAGAAAGAGAATGCAGGCTAAAACTCTTAAGACTGATCCCATTTTGATAGCTCCTTCAAATCACTGACGGTTTCCACGACACTAGAGGCCATGATGATCTTCAATGTTCCCTTGATCTTGAAGACCATTAACGACAGCGGTAATAAAATGACTGGATATGGCCAGAGCTTATAGAGTTTATAAAGTTTCCATGTCGTCAAATGATTATCGACTTCTTTTTTTCTTCTCATGCTCTCGCCCCTTTCTTCAATGATAAGCTATTTTCCTTGATTAGGCAAGGTCCACAGCCGCTTTCGCATCAATTAATATTGGTGATAATTCTTCGATCATCAGCTTACGTCTTGGATATTTCTTTGTATACGTTTCAACTAAATATACGATCTGATCTGGTCCATTCTTCAGATCGATCATCGCTTTTAAAGTCGCTCCTAATTCCTTATAGTGAATACGACTGCCGGTCTTCTTGACCATCTGATTAGCAATACGTTTATAGGCATTGACCAAGACTTCTGGATGATCTTTCTTTAAGAACGCTCTCGCACGATTGACCATCGTCATATCATCAGTCGCATTGACCTGCGTGATCAAAGCAGAATATTCCTTATCAATAGCTAATAAATATGGTTTGGCTTCCTCAGTCACCATCGCTAAATACTTATCTCGATATTTTGGCCAGGCCTTCTTTGGATAAGACAACTTGACTTCCCGATAGAGTTCAAAATGTTCTGAACCAAATTCTTTAAAGAGATCATCTAATTCACGACGATACTCTTTTTTCATATTGGACTTCTTATAAAGTTCCTTTAAGAAGTAATGATCATAATAGATGGATTCACGATCTCTTTCAAATGGGATCTGTTCCTTAATATACTGGATCAGCCATCTTGATTCGCCATGATCTGCACAGTATTCAGAGAAGAACTTACGAATACTGATATGTTTCCAGTTCTTCATGGCTAAGATCTTGATAGCTTCCTTATCATTATCACGAATCAGTAATCTTAAATAGAATAAGACCCACTGTTCATAGTTACGCAATTCTCGTCCTTCTAAGACTTTGTCTTTGCCAAAGGATTCAATATATTCTGCCGCAATCTTTTTACTTTTGGCATAGTATTTAGATTCAAAGGCATGATTGAGTAAATAGAAGTAGTCATCTCTGAAGATGCTCGCTTCTTTTTCATTAATATGATTCAGAATGATGCCATACACTTCACCCTGATCTTCTAGGTTGCCAATGGCTTTTTTATAATAGGTATTGGTATTACGGATAAATGTTTTAATGATTGGACTACAGTGATCATAGTAGAACTCATCTAAACGACCAAACATATGATCGACGATATCAAAGACATGACGATACGCCTTGGCTTCTAAGAAGTCATCAAGATAGCGATGCATGAGCTGTTTGATCTCATCAAAGAAATACATCCCGATCTGATGAGACAGATAGGTCACCTGTGAATCATTATATTTAGGGTTATCATCCTGATAGCTGGCAACGATCTGATCGACCGCTTTGTTGACTTTATCAACTTGTGCTGCATCTAAAGCTTCGCGTCGTTCATCATAGCGCACTAACTTTTTAAACTGTTTTAAGAGATTGGCATCTCCGTTGAGTAAGATGGTCAGGAAATCACGCATTTCTTTCTCATTGACAAAGTCTAGGACTTGTTCAACATCTTTCGGATCGACATGGTACATATCTTCTAGATGATCCTCACAGGCAAATAAAACAGCGGCCTCATGACTGCATGGCTGTCCTTCACTGCCTAGTTCACAATCACAGTCTAAGGTATTGACCTCAGTTCCCGTATGTTTGATCATCACATGGTAGACATTGCCGTCGAGGACATCTGCTTCAATGACATGATCATTTAATTTTATATTCTTGACATTGCCGGCTTCAAAAATGGCATAGCCTTCATCAAGACGCTTGGCATCAAAATTATTTTCCCAAGCCATAAATACACCTCTTTCATAAAATGATTATAAAAAATGAAAACTTTAAAGACACTCGTTCTTTAAAGGGTCACTTCATCAATTGTATAAGAAAACATAGGAAATGGAGATTGTTTTCTTCTGTCTTTTATTATACATGATATCAACTATAGTGGGTTAAATTTTTTGCATTTTTCTAAAATATTTTAAAAGGTCTGTTTACAAAATTTAAACGGAGTGAGAATCTCGTGATAGAAGTATAAAAAAACTACCATCACACATCAGTGTAATGATAGTTGATCGTCATTATTTCGTTGCTTCGATCATTAAGTTTGTGATCTTTGTCGAGAAAGCCACTGGATCATCAACTGGGAATCCTTCAATGAGTAGAGCCTGATCAAATAAGATATCGGCATAGTCATTGATCTTTGCAGGATCCTTTTCATAGACAGTCTTTAAAGCACTGAATAACTGATGATCTGGGTTGATCTCTAAGATACGACCTGCTTTGACTTTCTGACCTTCTGGATTTGGCATCGCATTTAAAGCTTTTTCCATTTCAAAGGAAACACCTTCACTCGCACTCAAGCAGACTGGATGAGATTTTAAGCGACCTGTTAACTTCACGTCAACGACCTTGTCACCTAAGGCTGTCTTGATGGCATCAAGCATGTTCTTGTTTTCATCCGTTTCCTTCTTTAAGGCTTCTTTTTCTTCTTCAGTTTCGATATTTAAATCACCCTGAGCGACGTTCTTGAATGGTTTTTCATTATAGTCTCTCATCATCTGTAAGCAGAATTCATCAACTTCCTGAGTTAAGTATAAGATATCAAAGCCTTTATCCTTAACTGTTTCGACCTGTGGTAATAAGTCGATCTTTTCAACTGTTTCACCAGAAGCAAAGTAGATCTCCTTCTGATCTTCAGGCATTGCTTCAACATATTCCTTTAATGTGATCATGTCTTTCTTATTAGCACTATAGAACATTAATAAGTCTTGTAACTTATCTTTTAACATGCCATAAGAGTTATAAATGCCAAACTTCAACTGGATCCCAAAGTTCTTGAAGAATTCTTTATAAGCATCACGGTCTTTATTTAACATATCTGTTAATTCTTTAGTGATACGTTTTTCAATACGTTCAGAGATCTTCTTAACAGTATGGTCACTCTGCAACATTTCACGAGAAATATTTAAGTTTAAGTCCTGTGAATCCACTAACCCTCTGACGAAACGATAGTGGTCAGGTAATAAGTCCTTGCAGTGATCCATAATGAAGACACCACGTGAATAAAGCTGTAAGCCTGGTTCATAATCGCTAGAGAAATAGTTCATAGGAACTTTTGAAGGGATGAATAATAAGGATGTATATGAGACATTCCCTTCAACGGTATTATGCATCACTCTTTGTGGATCTGAGAAATCATTGAATTTTGATTTATAGAATTCGTTATAGTCTTCTGGCTTGATGTCTTTCTTCTGACGTTTCCAAAGTGGCACCATACTGTTCAATGTTCTTGTTTCTGTCACATCTTCGTATTCATCAGAATCTTCTTTCTTCTTAGACACTGTCATATCCATCTTGATTGGATAACGGATGTAGTCAGAATACTTCTTAACTAATCGTTCGATATTGTACTGATCTAAGTATTCATCATAATTATCAGAATCGGTATTCTGTTTTAAGTGTAAGACGATCTTTGTACCATAGTGATCTAAGCTGCTTTCAAAGATCTCATAACCATCACTTGTATCAGAGACCCAGCAGTAAGCCTGATCGTCACCATATTTCTTAGAGAAGACTTCAACTTTATCAGCAACCATGAAGGCTGAATAGAAACCAACACCGAACTGACCGATGATATCAACATCGTCTTTTCCTTCATCTAAGGCTTTCTTGAATTCATTAGAGCCAGAGTTGGCGATCGTTCCTAAGTGTTCATCAAGTTCGGCTTCATTCATACCGATCCCATGGTCTTCGATCGTTAAGGTACGTTTATCTTTATCAACAGTTAATTCAATATCCATATCTTCTCTTGAGAAACCCTGGATATTTTCCTTTAAAGCTTTATAGTACATTTTATCTGATGCATCAGAGGCATTAGAAATTAATTCTCTTAAAAAGATTTCTTTATGTGTGTAGATTGAGTTGATCATCAAGTCTAACAAACGTTTAGACTCAGATTTAAATTCACGTTTTTCACTCATGTTTATCTCTCCTTTTAGCACTCTTACTAGATATTTGCTAGTGACATAATAGTACACTTTTTTAGCACTGTCAAGAAAGAATTGCTAAATAAAGGGTTGAAGAAAAGAGTGAGCACAGTCACTCTCATTCATCTTATCTTCTTTTCTTAGGCGTTTTGTTTTTTTCAGATAGAAGCTGCCAGTAGAAGGAATAGGCATGAGCAATTCTGACGGTACGTGAATGCGTCTTACGATAGGCAACATCCCCTGTTTCCTCATACAAGTATTGATACAGACGATTGATGACCGTCATCGCCAAACGTACTCCTGTGTCTGTCACTTTCTTCTCGTCGATCACATAGTTCATGAAATCTTCCTGATAGATATAAGCTTGATCGAAGCCGACTGGATCTTGGACTTCTGCAATGCAGAAATCATACAAGAAGAGTTCTAACATTTCTGTATACTTTCGTTTTCTCTCTTCTTTAAAGCTCTTTGGTAAATGATTATAAAAAATCTGTTCTGCTTCTTGATTATAGTCCATAGCCACTAAAACTTTTTCATGTTCAGTTTTCGCATTTTTAAGGGCTTCGTAAAATTCTTCTCTTGTCATAGGTCACCTTTACTATTCATTAATAATGATTGTAGCTCTCACATTCGCTCTGCCAGTCTTTCATTAATACTTTAATGGTGTAACAAAGCTGATCATAGTCCTCTTTTGCAAATAGCTGATGCTCATAAAGACATTTATAAAACTTCTTTATAGAGGCCGCCGTTGATTTGATAGTGGCAGGCGTCGACCATAAGCATTTACGAATAAAGAAGTCACCAAGGTAACCATCAATATCCTCCCAGGCATCTTCATATGTTTTAAATGCATAATAAGTACTGTAGTCATTTAAGAAAAAGCGTACATTATCCATATGGTTACGAATCGTCTTCTTGGTAAACTTTGATAAAGACTCCTCAAAGAGATCTAATGCCGGCTGGTTATATTGGGCGACAAGATCCATACCTTCATCAATATCTCCTTGATCATATAATTCTTGTAACTTTTTATGTACTTCTTCGTATGTCATTGCGTTGTCTCTCCCTCTAAAAATAGTCAAATTCATCATAGTCTTCGTCGAAGTTATTAAAACGTGCGCAATCCTCCTGCCATCTAGGCATGCAAGCTTTAATGACGCGACACATTTCTTGATATTTTTCTAATGGGAAAAGCCCATGATTAACCATACATTTATAAAACTTCTTGATTGATGTTGCAGTTGTCTTGATATTCTCTGGAGTCGACCACATACACTTATGAATAAAGAAATCACCTAAGAAGCTGCTCGCCTCGATCCACGCATCTTCCCAAATTTTAAACTCATAGTAGGTATTATAGTCATTTAAGAAAAGGTCGACATTAGCCATATGTCTTCGAATCGTTCGATCAGTGTACTTTGATAATGACTCTTCAAAGAGATCCATTGCCGGCTTGTTATATTTGGCGACAAGTTCCATAGCTTCGTCGATTTCTTTTCGTTCCTCTAATTCTTGTAGCTTTTTATGTACTTCTTCATATGTCATTGTATTATTTCTCCTTTTGAGGATTATATCACATAATTTTTGATTTCCATAGAGGACAAGTGACGAAGTCTCCACAACATTTCGGGGTTTCCTTTTAATCGTAAGAAAACATAATGAAATAAAAAAGATGAAAGCAGTTTAAGATTGGCATCTTTGTTTTCATCTGTCCAATAAGTACAATATGAGCATCATACAGAGACCCGGCAAAAGCAAACCTTTTCCAAGGCAAAATAACTTAACCGAGCATACTTTCTTTAACTTATAAGTTATGACTAAAAATTTCTTAATTCCTTATAAAATTCTTATTATGGGTTTCCTTTAGAAGAAATCATCAATATCATCGATCCCCTCATAAGCATCGATGGCATCAAAATGGTTATAGCGTCGACATTATGCCTACCATACACTCATATGATCCTTAATGACCTTACGTCGTGTTTTATTCTCTTCAACGATCTCACGAGCCTCATCAAGACCACCTTGGTCTTATAATAAATCAATTTTTTACGAGTTGCTTTTTAGTTCGTCATCTCTTTTTCGACAATAGAACATAAGACAAATAAGATATATAAAACAATGTTGAACGAAAAAGAACATAAAAGAAAAGACCATGTGAGGACCACATGATCTTTTGAATTATGTTTCTTAATTATTTAGAAGCTTCTTCAATTGCAACGGCAACGGCAACAGTAGCACCAACCATTGGGTTGTTACCCATACCGATTAAGCCCATCATTTCAACGTGTGCAGGTACTGAAGATGAACCAGCGAACTGAGCATCTGAATGCATACGACCCATAGTATCAGTCATACCATAAGAAGCTGGACCAGCTGCCATGTTATCTGGATGTAATGTACGACCAGTTCCACCACCAGAAGCTACTGAGAAGTATTTCTTACCAGCTTCAAGTCTTTCCTTCTTATAAGTACCAGCTACTGGATGCTGGAAACGAGTTGGGTTAGTTGAGTTACCAGTGATAGAGACATCTACGTCTTCTAACCACATGATTGCAACGCCTTCACGAACGTCATCTGCACCATAGCAGTTAACTTTAGCTCTGTCACCATTAGAGTAAGGAGTTCTAGAAAGTACATTAACTTTACCAGTGAAATAATCGAACTGAGTTTCTACATATGTGAAACCATTGATTCTTGAGATGATCTTAGCAGCATCTTTACCTAAACCATTTAAGATAACTCTTAAAGGATTCTTTCTAACCTTGTTTGCGTTTAATGCAATCTTGATTGCACCTTCAGCAGCGGCGAATGATTCATGACCAGCTAAGAATGCGAAACACTGAGTTTCTTCATCAAGTAATCTTGAACCTAAGTTACCATGACCTAAACCTACTTTACGGTCATCAGCAACTGAACCTGGGATACAGAATGACTGTAA
>ONFH01000219.1 GCA_900317015.1 uncultured Erysipelotrichaceae bacterium
GCCCTTGAAGATGTCAAGACGACAAACATTCACCGAGGAGAATTGGAACAGCTCTTAAATGAAGAAGCTTATGAGAGAGCTGCCAAACTTATTCACTATGCACCCAAGAAAGATTTAGAATTCTATTCATTAGGCGTAAAAACATTGGAGATCCGTTTAATTCTTACCAAAGTTGGTTTATTGAATAGCGAGAGCCATGAAAACTATGATATGGATCTTCCTTCCTATCTTGCCAAGAGTGCCAGCTTCAATATTTACGGCTTATTAAGTATTGATAGCTATGAGGCGCTATGTGAATATTTACGACGCACACGTTACTATGACGTGCTGATCGATCACATGCCGGATGAAGATGGTAAGGTCGATATCAACCTTCTTGAATATGATTTAAAGCGTATGAACTATCACTATAGTGAAGATGTCATCAAGAAATGCTTTAAAGGTCAGAAACAGAAAGATCTGTTAACGATTCTTTATACCCGTATCGAGTTAGAGAATATTACAAAGATCTATCGTTTGAAGCGTTACTTCAATGTGCCAAAAGAAATCATTGAAGCGAGCCTGATCACGGAGTTCTCAAGAATTCCAAAGAAGATGATGGATGAGCTGATCGAGGCCAAGGATGCGAAGGAGTTCTTGAAACTGTTAGCAGAATCGCCTTATAAGATCTACGCCGATGAGAAGGACTTTGTCTACATTGAATATTATGCATCAAAGATCGTTTATCATT
This sequence comes from uncultured Erysipelotrichaceae bacterium, assembly GCA_900317015.1. GTDB lineage: Bacteria > Bacillota_I > Bacilli_A > Erysipelotrichales > Coprobacillaceae > Intestinibaculum. The sequence continues at coordinate 731 of ONFH01000219.1, forward strand.
TGGCAAAACGTTATATGCGTTTCTCGACTGATCCAGCTTGCGTATATTATACATATACGATCGTGCATGAGATCGAAATCGATAACTTAAAGCATATTATTGAAGGCTTACGATATGGTGAAGATGCTGAACGTATTAAAGCAATGCTCATATATTAGGGGGATTTACTATGGCAATTGAAAAAATGCAAATGCTCTCTTTGAGCTTTGATAAGGCACATCTCGATGATGTCTTAGATAAGGTCAAAGATGAAAAACATTTTTACCCTCAGCGTGCCCGCTCAATTGTTAACAACGTCAAAGGCGTTGTGACGATCGAAGCCGATACGAAGATCAAGCAGCAGCTTGATCAAGTGGAAGCATTAGCTAAAGCTATTAACTTAGATTTAACAAATGCTTCTGCGTACGAACTTGAAGGAGAATACGTCGAGAAGACACTTGGTGATATTGCAGAAAAGATCAACAAGGTCGCTCATAACAAGGATGAGCTCGTTAAGGAAAAAGAAGAAGATGAAGATGCCTATCATTTATTAGATGGCATGAGTCATACGTCTTTAAACTTAGAAGAGCTGATGAACTGTAAGTATTTGAAAACAAGAATCGGACGTATTAGAAAGCGTAACGAGGATAAATTAGATTACTATAAATCAGAAATGTGTATGTTCTTAAAGCTAGGGGAATCTAGAAAGCACATTTACTGTTTATATGTTTCCACAAATGGCCATCATTTAATGGTCGATAATGTGTTCTCTTCAATGGGCTTCAAAGATGTGGAAATTCCTGACTTCGTTCATGGAACGATTGATGAAGCAAAAGATCAGTTGAAAGAACAAATCGAAGGTATGGAGAAGTATATCAAGAAAGCTGATGAAAAACTTTCTACGATCAGAGAGCTCCACAGTGAAGAATTAAGAAAGATCTATGGCTATCTCGCTCATACGCAGGCCATCGAAGACAATAAATCATTTGTCGTCGATTATTCTAGCAAGTATGCCGTTTATGGATTTATTCCTGAACGTTATGTCGGTGAGATGGAAAGTGATTTCCCTGCCGGAGAAGTTGAATTCAAGACGTATCCAGCAGATATTTATGAAGATCGTGGCATCGTTGCGCCAACGCTGACTTACAACTCAGCAATCGTCAAACCATTTGAAGGCATTGCGAAAGTTAAGCAAGAGGATCATGTCGATATGAGTGCTGCCTTTGCAGCGTTATATCTACTCGTCTTCTTCCTCTTAGTTGGTGATATTGGTGTCGGTGCACTGCTTCTTGTTTTAGGTCTTCTTATGCATAAGAAGAAAAATGGCCCATTATTTGCCGAATTAGGCGTCGCCTCATTACTTGGCGGTCTTCTTTATGGGACATGCTTCTATCAAAATCTTTATACGTTGATCAACTTTGAAGATCCGATCCATCGAATCATCAATGCGATCATCTTGATCATTATTGGAACTTACTGCTTAAATACAGTGAAAGTTATTTATAATGAAAAATCTATGGCCGATAAAGTATTCTCTATGAAAGGGATCGTCGGTATTATCATGGTCTTAGTCATCGGAGCTTCGCTTTTGATCAGCTTTGACTTTGGTCTTGCATTTCACTTTGTACCATTAATCGTTGTCTTAGTGATCGGCGTGATCCTGATCATGGCCAAGAATGCGGTCAAGAAAAAGAATGTATAAACTTTAGGGAAAGGAGCAAATCATGGCAATCGCAAAAATGAAGCTTGTGGAAATTGAATTTCCAGAAGATCAAGCGGACGTTATTTTGTCAAAGCTTGTAGATCGCGACGATTTCCATCCAGAGCCTGCTTCAAAGTTCACTGATTCAGTCCGTGGCCTGACCGTTTTGAACCGTCCAAATCCATATGCGGATCTATTAGCCCGTATGGATGAGGCAAAAAACGAATATGGTTTCAATTATGAACCAACGAAGCCACAGATGATCGACATCGCTCAAGCGGATAACTTGTTCTTAGATGTTGTGGATCAGGTCGGTAAGATCGACCGTCTTCAGAAAGATCTGAAACAGATGATCGATGAAAACGATGAAGCCATCACCCAACTGCAGCATATGAAGGATGATGCACTGGATCTTGACCAGCTGTTTACAAGCCGTTACCTACAAGTTCGATATGGGTATTTACCAATATTGAATCTTGATAAGCTGCAATATTATGATGATCAAATCTTCCTCTTCAAGGAGTTCTTCAAGGATGGAAAGTTCTGTTACTGTATGTACATCACGACAGAATCAAGAGCACCGGAAGTAGATAACATCTTTACATCACTCTACTTCACCCGTATTCACATTCCATCATTCGTTCATGGGACACCGGCTCATGCAATCAAGGACTTAGAAGAACAGAATGCCAATGCAAAAGCAAACATTGAGAAATGTGAGAAGCGTAAACAGGAGATCGTAAGCAAGAATGAAGCTTATCTCTCCGCAATCTATGCTTCATGTAAAGAAAATGCCGAAACAAGCGATGCGCAGAAGTACGTTGTCGTATTCGGTCAAAGAGCTGCGATCTATGGCTTCTGTGAAGAGAAAGTCGCCAAGGAGTTTAAAGAGACCTTTGGTTCACGTAAAGATATTAAGGTGGATATCAAGCCTCCAATGGGAGACTCACGATTAACACCACCTACAAAGTTAAA
>ONFH01000218.1 GCA_900317015.1 uncultured Erysipelotrichaceae bacterium
AAAAAATTAAAGGTGTTCTTTATTATTATGCGACTCATTCAGAAATGAATTATGCGGTCGTACAGAATGAATTGTATTATCATATGGGACATTCAAATAAGGATACAACCTGGAGCGACCCCACTTTAAAAAGTCAAAAGAAAGCAATCAGAGACTTTGCTGAAAATTTATCAAATGAAGAGGTTACTTTGATTGATTCAAGATCAACATTCTATCTTTATCGTGAAGTGGATGGAAAACTTCAGAACTTAATTACCTGCAAAGTGAATCCTTTTGAAGCACGTTTTAATAAAATTGCTACTGACACAAAAGCAAACTTAGCGGGCGCTAAAATCCAGCTTTTCAAAGTAAATGGCGATACAAAAACATTACTTAATCAAAATGGCAATACATTAAGTGGTAGTACTGATACAACGGCAAGCTGGATCTCTAGTGCAAATGGGGATAAATTTGTTCTTCCTGAAGAAGGAAACTATATCCTTCATGAATTAGCTGCTCCAGCTGGCTATAGAGAAACAGATGACATCGTATTTAATATGGATGCATTTGGACGTATTACTATTGATAATAACAAGAAAAATATTGCTGAATACACATTTACGATGGGAGATGCACCTGAGACAGGTAAGGATATTGAAATTGGTAAGGTTGATGGTGCAGGCAAAGCTTTATCAAATGCAAAGATTGTCATTAAGCAAGACAGTACGACGATCAAGAGCTGGACATCATCTGATCAAAATAAAACATTTAAAGTTGCACCTGGCACTTATACATTCCATGAGGAAAGTGCACCAACCAATTATCAGACAGTCAAAGATTTTAACTTTACAGTTGATGATCATGGCAACATTACTATTGATGATTCTTCAGTCACATATGCTACTGCAAAAGGGAATAAGCTAACTGTTACAGATACGCATACTCCAACGAAAGTTACATTTTATAAAACATGGGATACTGGTACAAAAGCAAGAAATGTGAAACTCCAGCTTTATGTCGATGGAAAAGCCTATGGCGACGAAGTTACATTAAGTTCAAGCGATGGTCAGAATTGGTCTTATAGCTGGAACAATGTGCCTTACAGTTATAACAATGCATATGAAGTGAAAGAAGAAACTTCTAACGAATTCTATCCAGTTAAAATTGAAAACAATGAGGTTACGTATTATGAAAAGTATACAGGAACTGATTTTAAGAACTTAGCTAATGATACACAAATCATGTTAGTGAAACGCTTAAGTACGCAGGCTTTAGGCTTATTAACTTCAGCTGCTACGGATACAAGTGCACCATTAGACTGGAAAAATCTATCAACGTATAATGGAAAGATTGTCAATGCACCATCTGAAGATTCACTTTGGACGATTACTGACAACAAAAAAGGTGTCGTTCAACTAAAAAATGTTAAATACAATAACTTCCAGATCATCAATGTGAAGAAGTCAGTAAATTTAACAATGGCTGGGACAGCTGCAACTGCAAAAGATACTCAAGTTCACTATAATAATGGATATTTGCAGATTGGTAGTGGAGCTTCTTCTAACTGGTCTTTAACTTATAATAACTCTACTTCTTATTCTAAAAGTAATTATTTCTCTTGTGCGAAAAGCGCAAACCTTCAATTTGATGTCTATGTAAAAAAGACAAAAACAATGAGTGCAGGAGATAATGAGAACGTTATGACTTACGACAATAAAGCTTATGAAAATGGTCAGGCAACATTGAAATTAAAGAAAGTCGATGCTAATGATCATTCTAAGGCTTTATCTGGTGCTACATTTTCTCTTTATAAATATGATGCTTCATCATCGACAAAGATTCCTGGTTTAGATATCACTGGTACAAAAGTATCTTCAGGAACAACCGCAGATGATGGGACATTATCATTTAGTGATTTAGCTTTTGGAACTTACTACGTAGTAGAAGATACAGCACCTGAAGGCTATGAAAAACTTACTGATCCTGTACAAATCTCTTGGGTCAAAGACGGGAATAACGGTAAAGCTGAGAGTGTATCATCAAAGAAAGTTGCGAATTATAGCGATGGTGTTTTATTGATTGGCAATACTAAGAATGAGAAAAAGACTACAAGTTTTACAGTTAATAAAGGCTGGGATGTCGGAACATCACCACAAGATATTCAGGTGACACTTCTTAACAATGGAAAAACTGCTGACATCGACAATGCCACAGTCACTTTAAGTGCTAAGAATAACTATCAGTATACTTGGAAGGATCTCGATGCTAATGGGAAATATACGGTGGAGGAAGTCACGAAATCTGATGACTTTAAGAGTGAAGTGAACCCTTCTTCAGGTATTAAAACATTTACGAAAATTTCAAGTTTGACTGATCTCAAAGATGGTGATCAGATCGTTCTTGTGACGACAAACCAAGATGCAAATCAGGCATTAGGCGTGAAATCAAATGCGACTTCGTCTAAAGGTGACTTACGTCTTGTCACACTTAATACTGGATCTTTAGGCTCTTCCACACTTTATAGCTATCCAGCTGATGATACTTTATGGAGCGTTGGAAATCTTACGAGCAACACGTTTGAATTATCTAACGTGAAATATAGTGGTTTAAAGATTGCTAATACATCAGGAAAAAATGACAGTATTGTATCTTTAGATGATTCACTCATTAATGATATGTATTATGACAGTTCTAATCGATTACGCTTTGGTTATGGTAGTGGTACATGGGCTATGACTTATAATAAGAGCACAAAAGAATTTACTTGTTCTGCTCCTAATGCATTTGGAGAGAATCAGTTACAATTTGCAATCTATAAGGTCAATACAGTAAAATCTACAACTACTGATCATGGAAGTACTGCTGTTATTAACAATAAAAGCAATAATACAGAAAGCAAGACGGCATCTATGAAAATAAAAAAGTATGAAGTGGGAGATACCAGCAAGCTTCTTGCTAATGCCAAATTCCAGTTATATGAGAAAGATGACAATGGTACTGAAACGATCCCTCATACAACGATCAAGGGTTCAAAAGTTGGTCAGGTCGCTGCAACAGATGATCAAGGACAGCTGACATTCTCAAAATTAAATGTGAATGCGACTTATTATCTTGTAGAAACAGAAGCTCCTGATGGCTATCAGGCACTTGATGAAGCAATTGGATTAAGCGTATCCGATGATGGAGATATTTCGTTATTAAAGACGATCACAAATGTTTCTATTAATGATGGAACTTTATCTGTTGGCGATGAAAAAGCCTATACACTACCAGATACAGGTGGATCAGGCACAGAACAGTTCTTGATTGTGGGATTACTTCTGATCTCTGTTTCAATCATTATGATGATCAAAAAATACTTCTATGAATAAACATGGCGGGAAAACATTCCCGCCATCATTTTTTTACAAAATCTATGTCTCAAGAGTGTGTCTTAAGTCATTTTTATTGATCAATATTTTACTTTACAGGTTTTCAGCTAAAAGAATCAAAAGGCTTTTGGTCACATATTTTTGAATTATTTCCATGAGCTTAATATATGTGACGATTAAGAAACTTGAAAAGGTGAAATAATCATTTTTAAGTACAAGTTATGCATAGTTGGTGCCATTTATGGCAATTATTACACTTCAAGGCTTCTTTTATAATGTGAGTGAGGAATAAGTGAAGAAAGAAGGAGAGATTATGAAGAGTTATTTGTCAAAAATCATAAAAATAGCCTTTGCATGTCTGCTTAGTGTCATGACGATCTTAAGTCTTGTACAACCTTCTTCAATTAAGGCGGAAGGAACAATGAGCAGTTCACTCAAGTACTATAATCTTTATGGCAGAGAAACGACACAGAAATTTTTGACTTCAAGTGTTGTAGCCTATTCATTAGATACGAATACCAAAGCTACATATGAAGCCAAAGCAAAAACGCTCTATAGCGTTTCTGACGCACAAAGCGTCGATATTTTAGGAGCCGCAAATGTTACGATTAAAATTGGAGCAACCGCGATCCAGTTATGGGATATGGGATGGGTTGATTTGACCCTCAATTTTCATCCTGCTTTGTCGAGTGAATTGAATGATGTCAACTATTATGTCATGTATGAAAATAGTAATGGGACATTATCAAAACTTGATGAAAGTACATCTGATGCAGAAATCACAAAAGATACATCCGGACATGTTTCAAGTGTGACGATTCATAAAATGAATAATGAGACAGCAAGTACAAGAGGCAATGGTAAGTATTTTATTGTTGCGGTGGGAACGAAGAAAACTGAAACACCGACCACACCGACCACACCAACGACACCAGATAAGCCAGATACCCCAACTGTTGATGGAGATGGTGAAAACAGTGTGACCAAAAAGATTCCAGTTATTTTAAAAAACACCAATACTGTAGCAGGATATATCAAAGGAAGCTTTCGTTTAGATCCCTCTTTAGATGATGATCAAACAAAGAAAAATGCGTCGGCATTATTGAACCAACAAAATGTTTTACAGTATAAAGCTGTTAAGGTGAACTATAGTCAGTGGGAGAATGATCCAATCTACGATAAAATTGATCAGGATAACTTTACGGGTTGGCTATTATATGAACTACACACTCTCATCTCAAAGTGATGATTCTAAGTGGCATCTTGTTTATTTCCCAGATGAGACGCTCACGAATGGCGTCGATCTGACCTCAACGTCAACGGTTACGTATAAAGATGGGGAAGTCTTTTATTCAACCGCTTATAAAAAGAGTGGCTATTATGTGCTTGTCGAAACAGGTGAGAAAAAGACAACGGATGATTCTTCAAGTGACATACCTAATCCTACCGGAACGCACTATTGGGGCAGTTGTCCAACAATGTATGAAAGTTATAATTTCTTCATTCGAAAAGAAGAAACGCCTATCAACGGGATAACCGCTAATCCGAAAACATTTGATCCTTTATACTATCAAGAAGGACGAGATACAGTCGCATACTGCTTTAATAAAAAGATTGCCACCCCAAATGGGAAGTATCAGATTGAAAATGCAGAAAAGTATAATTATACTGATTATGCCAGATATGATATGTACACACGTTCAACAGGAGTCGATGCTTTCTGGGCAGCTTTAAATGATGATTCATCACGCAACTATGCAGGGGCGAAGATCAGTCAGTTAACTTATCAGTCGATTGCGAAAAAGTTAGATTCTAAAAGTGTCGCAGAGACGAAGAATCTGCTTTATGAGAAGATGCTTTATATTATGTATAACGGCTATCATGGCAGTCAGGAAGGTATTTCTGATGACCCTAGTGGTATTAAGAAGAAGTATAATTTAAGTGATACAGAATTTCGTAAGATCACAGCTGCTTTAGTGCATTACTATACCAGTGATGATGCCACTATTAATGGGACAAAAAAAGATACTGATTCCTTAGAATATATTTATAAAACCTATAAAGACCAGTACAGTGGCCTTTTTGGCAGTCGCTGGACGATTGCTGGGGTTTCTCATAATAATTTGATTACAAGTAATGTAAAGAATGCAACTGCCGATTTACTGAATGGTTTAGGAGCTACACCGGTAGCGGATCGTAAGCTTTACATTTATAACTGGTCTTTTGAATATGACAAAAACACTTTAAAGAAAGTCATGGGATCAACAGTAGCCCGTCAGAATTTAATCAGTGCGGAATTTCATAAGACCAATGAATATTTCAATATTGAGAAAAACGATCCGAGTGGACATGCACTTTCAGGGGCAGAGCTAACGATTTATAAGGGATCAGAAAGTGATGATCATATTGTTTATCATTACATTACTGATGGAACGAAAAAGTCTTTAAGTACGAGTATGTTTGAATCAGGTGCTGTTTATACCTTAAAAGAAACGAAAGTGCCTGATGGTTATGAAAACTTTGGATCTGTTCAATTTAAGATTGAAAATAATAAAATTGTCTTGGTAAACGATCATCCATCTGTCAAAGTCAGTGGGCGTCAGCTGATCATTACTGATCCACTTAAAAATTATGATTTACTTGTGCATAAGAAAGATCAGTATGGCACTTATGTCAAAGATGCAAAATTACAACTGGTAAAGAAGGATGGCACAATTGTCGAAGAGTGGACTTCTAATGGAAGGACACATCGGATTAAAAATCTAAGTGCCGGCACATATATCTTAAAGGAAGTCTCAGCTCCTAAAGGTTATGAAAAAGCTGATGATATAACAATTGCACTCAACAGTAAAACAACAGGGAAAGTGTATGATGTGACGATGATCGATCCCCATAAGAAAACATTAACTGTTAGTAAAGGATGGGGTGCTGGAACATCACCAGGAGCCATTACTGTAAGACTTCTTAAAAATGGCTATCGTGTTTCAGCCTCAGAGCGTGATGATTATAAAGTTACGTTAAATGAAGCAAACAACTGGACCTATACCTGGAGTCATTTAGATGAAGATGGTGACTACAGCGTAGAAGAAGAGACGAATAGCAATGGTGTATTGCCAGTTCCAACATCGGCAATCAAAACTTATGAAAGTATCACTTCTTTTGATTCTTTGAAAAAAGGTGATCAGCTCGTTCTCGTATCGATAAATAATAACAATCAGGCCTTAGGCATTCAAAATGGAAGTCAGAATGCGAAAAAAGCACAATTTCGTTTTGTACCAATGAAATCAGGCAGTATGAAAGTAAGCGTCTCATTAATTAGCGTTATGTCAATATTACTGGCCTCCTGTTAAAATGTAATCAGCTTAACAGGAGGCTTTACTTATGAG